>CANPHV010000036.1 GCA_947573965.1 uncultured Clostridium sp. | reverse complement strand
TGAAGGATTATAAAAAAGATAAAAAAATTGCCTACATTTACTTGACACATACTTGTCAAATTATGTCGTAAAGTTTTTGTTGACAAATGGAAAAAAATAGGATATAATTTTTCCATGCTAACAAAAACTTTATTATTTATATCAATATTTTTAATCGTCAGAAAAATTATAAGATATCGATTAATTAAAAAAATTCAAAAATTAATTAAATAGTTTTTATTTTTGTAGAGAAAATATTCCCCTTATTAAAATTGCCATAATCTATAAAAACTTTTTGTTCACCCCTCGAATAGAAGGATAGTATTTTATTTCTATGTTTTCTCTACAAAATCAATATATAATAAATAAAACAACAACTTTACCTTAAAATAAACATTGACAATAAAATAAAAATAGTGTATGATAAAGGAGGATAAATTGAAATTTATAACTAGAAAAGACTATATGGAATATCTTAAAAAATATTCCGAAAACGGATTGAAAGAAAAAAATCAGAATTATATTTTAGAAAAAGAAGAAATTCAAATGCATAAAGAAAAATTAGCAAAGATAGATAAAAAACATGATAAAATGCTTAAAGTTATATTAGGCAGAAAAAGAGAAATGATAGATTTTTTGAACCAATTTTTAAAAGTAAAAAAATCTATTGACGAAGACGAAATAGAAATATATGCTACTGAATTTATTACTTGCCAGTATAAGAATAAGTATTCTGATATTATCTATAAATTAGAGAAAGAACCAATTTATTTTTTAATAGAGCATCAAAGTACCGTCGATAATAGAATGATAGAAAGAATCGGTACTTACGTACAAGAAATTATGAGAAAAGAGGAAAAAAGAGGGTTATATCCAATCGTTGTACCAATTGTAATATATACAGGAGAACAAAGATGGAAAGCTAAAACTAATTTTTTAGACAAACAATATGTGTCAGAGGAATATGATAAATATAGAATTAATTTATGCTATAATTTAATAACAATACAAGATTATACATTTGAGGAATTGTTAAGAAACAAAACTTTATTTTCAAGCTTTATGATGATAGAAAAATGTAGAAATAAACAAGAATTAATAACAAGAGTAAACCAAATAATTAGGATACGAAACAAAGATGAAAAAGATCAGCAGATGTTATCAGAAATTGTAGAATATATAATAGCTCCATATGTAGGCAAAGGAATAGCAAATGAAATGCTAAAAAAAATAAATGAGAAGGAGGAAGTTGCAATGAGTCCACTAACCAAGATGTTCTTAGATTTAGAAATAAAAAGTGAAAAAAGAGGTGAAAAAAGAGGTGAAAAAAGAGGTGAAGAAAGAGGGGAAAAAAAGGGAGAATTAAAAGGAATAAAAGAGACAATAAGAAAAACAGCACAAAAAATGCTAGAAAAAAATATCAAAATACAAGATATAGAAGAAATTACAGGATTAACAAGAGAAGAAATAGAGAAACTTGAAGAATGTATGTAAAAGTCTATCTATGATAAGTTTCTCCATAAGATATTTTAAAAGCTCTAAAAATTTGTTCCAAAAGAAACACTCTAATTAATTGATGAGGAAAAGTCATTTTTGAAAAACATACTTTTTGATGACAAGTACGTAGTAATTCAGAAGTCAAACCTAAAGAACCACCAATAATAAAAGTAATAGTACTAGAAGTCATAGAGATATTTTCAATTTCAGAAGAAAATTCTTCAGAGGTAAATTGTTTACCTTTTAAGTCTAAGGCGATAACATAAGAATCCTTTTTAATATGATGAAGTATATTATTACATTCCTTTGTTTTTATTTCATAAGACAAAGTATCATTTATTTTTTCAGGAATTTTTTCATCTGGTAATTCTAAAATTGTTAATTTACAATAACGAGATAATCTCTTAGTATATTCATCAATGGCAGATTTTAAATAAGTTTCTTTTAATTTACCAACACAAATAATTTGAATATTCAACATATTAATTTCTCCTTTAAAATAGACGACCAATAAAAGTCGCCTAAATATTAATTAATTTACTACGATTATCTCTACTGGCAACATTTAAGCCAAGATGACTTTTATCAAAATCTTGATTCGTGATTAACTCATCTAAAACCGTTTGGTAAGCAAGTTCTGGGAAATTGCTTTCTTTACTTAAATGACCTAACATAGCATTTTTTAATCCAGATTTTAATAGATAAGAAATGGTTTTACCAGCAATTTCGTTAGACAAATGGCCAGATGGTCCTGCAATTCTTGATTTTAAGGTAAACGGATAAGAAGAACAACGTAAAACTTCTGGGTCATAATTGGCTTCTAACATAATGAATAAACTTTCTTCTAAGTTTTTTAAAATATCATTTGTCATATGTCCAATATCTGTAGCAATGCTTATTTTTTTATCTTCTTTCCAAATATTAAAACCACAAGGATTAGCAGCATCATGGGGAATAGAAAATGGTTTAACTTCTAAATCTCCAATGAAAAATTTGTCTGTTACCTTAAAGGTTTTAATATTGTTACTATCAATTTTATCTCTTTGCTTTGGCATGGCATCTAGGGTTTCTTGATTAACAAATACAGGTAGGTTGAACTTTTTAGAAAAAGTACCTAAGCCTTGAACATGGTCTATATGTTCATGCGTGATCAAAATACCATCAATGGTAGAAGGGTCAATATCAATGTCGAGTAAAGCATTTTCAATTTTTTTACTACTAACACCAGCGTCAATTAAAAGCTTTGTGTTAGTGGTTTCTACAAATAAACTGTTACCACTACTGCCACTATATAAACTACAAAAATTTAACATGATTTTATCTTTCCTTCATTTGTTTTATTTTTTATTCGGTTACTCTTTCAATTTTAGCACCAATGCTTCTAAATTTTTCTTCTATATTTTCATAGCCTCTATCGATATGCTCTAAATTGTAGATTTCGGTTATTCCATCAGCAGCAGTTCCTGCAATAACAAGAGCAGCACCAGCTCTTAAGTCAGAGGAATAAACAGGAGCACCTGTCAATTTTTTCACTCCTTCAAAAAAGGCTGATTTTCCTTGGGCATTTATTTTCGCACCCATTCGATTTAATTCTTCTGTGTATTGAAATCTAGAATCCCAGATACTTTCGTGTATCATGCTATTACCATTAGCTAAGGATAATACAACTCCCATTTGTGGTTGTAAATCGGTTGGGAAACCTGGATAAGGCAATGTTTTAATAGTAGCTTTCGATGGTCTTTTATTTGCCCAAACACGAATACTGTCAATATTATCTTCTACATTTCCACCAACTTCAATAATTTTTGCAGTAATAGATTCTAAATGTTTGGTAATACAATTTTTAATGATTAAATCTCCTTTGGTTGCTACGGCTGCTAGCATAAAAGTGCCTGCTTCAATTTGGTCTGGTACAACAGAATAGGTTGCATTTCCACTTAATTTTTCTACACCATTGATTTTAATAACGTCTGTTCCAGCACCTCTAATGTCAGCACCCATGGTATTTAAAAAGTTCGCTACATCAACGATATGAGGCTCTTTAGCAGCATTATCAATAATGGTGGTTCCTTTTGCTAAAACAGCAGATAGCATAACATTAATGGTAGCACCAACAGATACAATATCCATATAAATTGGACAACCAACTAATTTTTTTGCTTTGGCATAGATGGTTCCTTTTTCAACGGTTACATTAGCACCTAATCTTTCAAATCCTTTAATATGTTGGTCAATTGGTCTAGCACCAAGCTTACAACCACCTGGCATACCAACTTCAATTTCTCCTTTTCTACTAAGCATGGCACCGATTATGTAGTAAGAAGCTCTAAATTTGCTAGTTAAGTCTAAAGGTGCTTTTGTAGTAGTTAGGTTTGAGGTATCTATCGTAATGCTATTTTTGTTATTCCATGTTATTTTTGCACCTAATTTTTCTAATATTTCACAAGATATTTTTATATCACTAATATTTGGCAAATTTTCGATAGTGCAAGTACCATCAATTAAAAGAGTGGCTGGCAGAATTGCTACGGCTGCGTTTTTTGCACCACTAATTGTTACTTCACCTTTTAAAGGTGTTGGACCTTTTACGATTAATTTTTCCAATTAAATAACCTCCAATATTGTATGTTTCCATGAAAAAAGAGCGTATTAAAATATAACACTCTTCTATTATTTAGAATATATCACAAACGAAAGCTGATTGCAATAGTTGTCCTATTTTTTTGCTGTAATTAAACCACTGTTTGTAAAAAACTCTAATAATTTAAACTTGAATTGAATTTCATTATTTTCTTCTTGAGAAACAAGAGCAAATTCTTCCTCTGACAAATTATTTTCCATCAATTCTTTGGATTCATCAGGAACAATACCAGAAGATACATCGACAAAGCATAAAGGTGGGAACATGACACACCACCAATTTTGGCCTTTTGCTTCGCCAATTTCTACTCTTAAAGCATCATAATAGCCAGCAGGCAAAGAAATATCACCATAATTTTTAGTAGGAAATTCAAAATTTCCAATATTAATTTTAACAGAGTAAGAATAACCTTGTTCTTTAATGGTATCAATAGCAATTTGTTGGAAAGTATCTTTATTTTCTTCTACAAGGCTAATGGCTTCTTGTTTTGAATGACAATTGCTACAAATAGAATTCATATAGTCTAATAATTTATCACGAACCATAAGTTTAAGATTTTGGTCTTCTTCACGATCACTGTTAGCAAGAACATGCAGACGAAAAACACTATTAGCAATATCAGTAGATACATTTTGGGCATAAGAAATAGCACAAATTGATGTATATAAGAAAAGTAAAAAGCTTAAAATAATTACCATTTTTAAATTTTTTTTCATACGTTACCTCCAAAAACAATTATTTGAAAAATATTCTTTACTATTAATTATTAACAATTTAGAAAATTTTATACTAAAAAAGGATAAAAAATGAAATGTCGAAAAAAGAAGGAAAATTTTTTTTGAAATATTATTGACATATTTGTAGATAAATGGTAAAATTTACCAGTACTTAAGAAGAATAAGATTTCCGTAAGATTAGGAATTGGAAAAGGGGAATTTCAAATGAAAAATATGCAAGAAACAAAAGAAAGAATATGTGCATTTTATGCAAGCGATTATCATTTCGAAATGATGAGCTTACCATATATTAATAAAAAGATTGAAAATAAGGAAGAAATTATCATATTAACAGAAAATAATTTAGAAAAAACAATACAAACCTTTTTATCTAAAACGAATTTAAACGAAGAAAAGAAAAAAGAAATCTTAAAATTAAATTGGAACAATAATAATGAAGAAAAAATTAAAACCATAAAACAAAAAATAGACAAAGAAATGACGATATTTATAAAAGGACAAGAAAATTACATCCAAAAAATGAATAAAAAGATAGAACAATTAAATCTTGAAAAAAATCAAATAAAAATAATAGATTGTTATGCAATGGATGAAATTGGGGAAAGTATGGATGAAGTTATGGACCAGTATAATAAAGTTTTAAGAACTACGGGAGAAAAAGAAAGATAAAAATAGAAAAAATAGTTGCTTATTTTTTTAAAATAGTGTATAAATAATAAAACAGATAATATTAATTATCTGTTTTATTAGCAAATAAGAAATGAGGAATGAATATGGACGGAAGTATTTTAAAAAAATATGGGCAGGAGCATTTATTAAATCATTATGAAACATTAGATGACAAGCATAAGGAAGAATTGAAAAAACAGATAGAAGCATTAGATTTTGAATTAATTAATAGTTTATATAAAAATACAAAAAAAGAAGAAAAGAAAGAAAATGATGTAATTAGTCCAATTGAATATATGGACAAATACAAATTATATGATGATTATAAATATTACGAAAATATAGGAAAAAAAGCAATTAAAGAAGGAAAGCTAGCAGCCGTAACTATGGCAGGAGGACAAGGAACAAGACTTCGGACATAATGGACCAAAAGGGACCTATGATATCGGATTAGATTCTCATAAATCTTTGTTTGAATTATTATGTGATAATTTAAAAGAAGAAGGGAAAAAATATGATGTTACGATTCCATGGTTTATTATGACAAGTAGAGAAAACAACAAAGCGACTGTTGATTTTTTTGAAAAAAATAAATACTTTGGTTATCAAAAAGACAAAAATATATTTTTCTTTAATCAAGGTGAATTGCCAATGGTTGATACAGAGGGAAAAATCTTAATTGGAGAAGATGGCTTGATAAAACAAGCAGCAGATGGACATGGTGGAATTTATGAGTCTTTGGTAAAGAGTGGAATGACCAAAAAGATGAAAGAGATGGGCGTAGATTGGGTATTTATAGGAGGCGTTGACAACTGCCTAGTTAAAATGGTAGACCCTGTTTTAATGGGAATTGCTATGGATAAAAAAGTGACGGTTGCTTGTAAATCAGTAGTAAAAGCTAATCCAAGTGAAAAAGTAGGGGTGTTCTGTAAAAGAAATGGAAAACCAAATGTAATAGAATATTCCGAAATAACAGAAGAAATGGCGCAAGCAAGAGATGAAAATGGAGAATTGTATTATGGAGAGTCTCATATTCTTTGTAATTTGTTTAGTATAGAAGCGGTAGAAAGAATGGGAGCAAGTCCATTACCATACCATGTGGCTTATAAAAAAGCAACATATATAGATAAGGATGGAAATTTGGTGGTTCCAGATTCACCAAATGCATACAAATTTGAAGCTTTTCTATTTGATGCCTTTGGAGAAGTAGATGATATGGCAATTCTTCGCGTAAAGAGAGAAGAAGAATTTGCACCAGTTAAGAATGCAGACACAGCAGGTGTAGATTGTCCAAAAACAGCAAGAGAATTATATAAAAAGTTTTATCATTTGGATTAGGAGAAGATAGTATGGATTATTTAAAAGAATATCAAAGATGGTGTGAAAGTTCAGAGTTTGATGAAGAAACTAAAAAAGAATTATTAGCTATAAGTGAAGAAAAAGAAGAAATAGAAGATAGATTTTACAAAGAATTGGAATTTGGAACAGCAGGTTTAAGAGGGATCATTGGTGCTGGAACGAATAGAATGAACCAATATACCGTAGGAAAGGCAACACAAGGGTTAGCAAATTATATACTAGAGCAAGGAACTGGAAATAAAGGAGTAGCAATTAGTTATGACTCCAGAAAAATGTCAAAAGAATTTAGTTTGCAAACAGCATTGATTTTGTGTGCGAATGGAATTAAAGCGTATTTATTTGAAAATTTAAGGCCTGTACCAGAATTATCCTTTGCCATAAGAGAGTTGGGTTGTACAGCAGGTGTAATGATTACGGCTAGCCACAATCCGCCTAAATATAATGGATATAAAGTATATTGGGACGATGGGGCACAAATTGTGTCACCAAGAGATAAAGAGATTATTAATAAAGTAAGAGCAGTAGAAAAATTTAGTGATATAAAGCAAATTTCAAAAGAAGAAGCTATACAAAAAGGGCTATTGCATATCATTGGAACGCAAATGGATGATAATTATATTGAGATATTAAAAAATTTGATATTAAATCCAGAAATTGTGAAAAAAGAAGGAAAAAAATTAAAAATAGTATATACACCACTACATGGAACAGGAAATACAATAGTACAAAAGCTTCTAAAAGAATTAGGAATGGAGAATGTATATGTGGTTCCAGAGCAAAGTGAGCCAGATGGGAATTTTCCGACGGTTGATTATCCGAATCCAGAAGACCCAAAAGCTTTTAAATTAGCATTAGAATTAGCTAAAAAAGTAGATGCAGATGTGATATTAGCAACAGACCCAGATGCAGACCGTTTAGGAATTTTTGCAAAAGATAGTAAAACAGGAGAATATATGACCTATACAGGAAATATGTCAGCTTTGCTAATTGCTGAATATAGAATTTCTCAGATGAAGGAAAAAGGAACTTTACCAAACAATGGTATGTTAATTACTACAATTGTATCTTCTGATTTAGCTAAGGCAATTGCAAAACATTACAATTTAGCATGTCCAGAGGTTTTAACAGGGTTTAAAAACATTGGTGCTGTTATGAAAAAAGCAGAAGAAAATCAAGATAAAACTTATGTATTTGGTTATGAGGAAAGCTATGGTTGTTTAATTGGTGATTATGCAAGAGATAAAGATGGAATTTCTGCAGTTATGGCTTTGTGTGAAGCGGCTTGTTATTATCAATCAAAAAATAAGACTTTATGGGATGCCATGAACGATATTTATGAAAAATATGGTTATTACAAAGAAGCACAGCCATCGATTGTTAGAGAAGGACCACAAGGGGCACAAGAAATTAAAGATATGATGACCAAGATGAGAAATAGCGAAATTAAACAAGTTGGAAATTATAAAGTTTTAACGTTTAAAGATGTAGAAAAAGATATTGTAAAAGATATGGAAACAGGAGAAATTACAAGAACAGGATTACCTCAATCTAATGTATTATATTATGAGTTAGAAGAAAATAGGTGGTGTTGTATTAGACCTTCCGGAACGGAACCTAAGATTAAGTTATATATGGGAGTGAAGGGGGATTCTGATGAAGATGCAACCAAGAAGTTAGAGGAATTAAAAGAGGCTATGTTAGAAATAGTGCAATAAAAATAGGATTGAAGAGGAAGTTTAAGGAACTTTCCTTCAATCCTTTTTCCAATCCTTTAAATTTCGTTCAATAGCACCAAATAAATTAGCACGTATCATAGGAATATCTTTCGTTAAAGATAAAATAAGTTGCTTCATATCTTCTCTTTTTGAGATGCCATCCATAGGGCATACTTTAGGCATTACTTCAAAATTATTTTTTCGAATAAATTTACGAATTTCTTTTTCAGGTGTATAGAGTAAAGGTCTAATTAGTGTTATTTTAGAACGGTCCATATAGCTTACAGGAGAAAAAGTGCTAATATTTCCTGTATAAAATAAATTAAGCAAAAATGTTTCTAAAACGTCATCTTGATTATGACCCAAAGCAATTTTATTACAACCTTCTCTTATTGCGATGGAATTAATAACACCCCTACGGAGATTAGCACATAAAGAGCAAGGATTTTTTTCCTTTCGAATATCAAAGACAATTTCTTTGGCATTACTGTTTTCAATAAATAAGGGGATTTGAATGTTATTACAGATTTTTTGTAAAAAATCTATATCGAAAAATTCAAAACCGGGATTTACACTAATGGCTATTAATTCGAATTTTTTAGGATAAAATCTTTGTAGTGCTTTAAAAGCGTGTAATAAGGTAATAGAGTCTTTTCCACCAGATAAACATACTGCGATTTTATCTCCTTCTTCTATCATATGATATTCTTCAATTGCTTTTCGCATATAACTTAATATTCTTTGCATTTTTATCACCATTTTTATTATAACAGATATGTCAAGTCAAAAATTGCTTGCTTTTTTGAACGTAATACAGTATAATAACATTGATATGTGCTTATAGCTCAACAGGATAGAGCACCCGCCTCCTAAGCGGGCGATAGAGGTTCGAGTCCCCTTAGGCACACCATTTTTTTATTAAGATAGGAAAAAATATGCAAGAAAAAGAAATATATATGAAAGAAGCCATCAAAGAAGCCAAAAAAGCAGCTAAAAAATTAGAAGTGCCAGTAGGTTGTGTAATTGTAAAGAATGGAAAAATAATAGCGAGAGCTCATAATCAAAAAGAAACGAAAAATGATACCACAAAGCATGCAGAAATATTAGCGATACAAAAGGCAAGTAAAAAGCTAGAGGCATGGCGATTATTGGATTGTGAAATGTATGTGACATTAGAACCATGTTCTATGTGTGCAGGAGCTATGATACAAGCAAGGATTAAAAAAGTATATATAGGGGCAATGGATGCAAAGACAGGAGCATGTGGCTCTGTTTTAAATTTGTTGCAAGATTATCCATTCAATCATAAAATAGAAGTAGAGACTGGCATAAAGAAAGAAGAGTGTGAAGCGGTTTTAAAGGGATTTTTTAAAGAATTACGAAAAATGAAGAAATACAATCAAAACTAAGGAGGAAAAAGTGATAGGAAGATTAAGGAACATAAGAAATAAAAAATATTTTAATATAGCTATGATAATTATAATAATAGCAGTTATTTTTTTTATATTAGGTATTATTGTGCTAAGATACCATGTAGAGGGAGAAACCAATATGCCTTTTTCTTTGTCTAAAATATCAATTATTAGTTCTTCTGAAGGGATGGATAAGCAGACAGCAGATACGAAATGGGCATTTGATGTTTATCAAAGTAATGATGTGTTTTTATATATTGATAAGAATAGTGGCTATGGAAAAACAGAGGCTATTAAGAGTGTAATAATTGATAATTTACAAATAGAGGCAAATAAAAAAGAAGCAATAAAAATTTATAAACCAGATGAACAAGAGGAAAAGTTGATTTTTAAGAATAAAGAGGAAAATAATGTCCAAACAATAGAATTTGCAGGAGGACTGGAATCTAATTTGAAACAATTGAAAATTTCTAATCAAGGTGGTATCGTAGCTTTTCGATGCTCAATTGAGAAGTTGGCAGAATATAAATCAAATGAGGAAGAAATTAGTCATCAGGAGCTGTTAAAAAAAGCAGGGGTCAATCAAGAAGATTTAAAAGTAAAGTTAACATTTGATTTGATGATAACATTAGAGGGAGGAACACAATATAAATCAACAATTCATTTAGACTTTCCTGTTGGAAATGTGATAGAAGAGGGGACAACTTCAAAGGAAATAACAGAACTAAAGGATTTTATCTTTAAAAGAATATAAACAAAAGAAAATTTAGGTAAAATTACTTGATAAAATTAAAAATTCATTATATAATACAAATGGTCATAAGCTTAATCTTTGTATGGAGAGAATCCAATAAAGACCTATGAATCTTGTCAGGTCCGGAAGGAAGCAGCAATAAGTAGATATCTTTATGTGGAGTCTTTCCATAGAGAGATTAAGAACACGACCATTTTTTTAAGTTTCATAGTATAAAGGACGTGAAATTATGGGGTACACAGCGCTTTATCGAAAGTTTAGACCATTAACATTTGGGGAAATGGTAGGACAAGAACCAATTACGAAAACATTGAAAAATCAGATTATGGCTGGTCGTGTTGGACATGCTTATTTGTTAAATGGAGGAAGAGGAACAGGAAAAACGTCAGCAGCTAAAATACTAGCAAGGGCCATCAATTGCTTAAATCCCAAAGAGGGAGAACCATGTAATGAATGTGAGATTTGCAAAGGAGCGCTATCAGGTTCTTTGACAGATATTGTGGAGATGGATGCGGCTTCTAATAATAGTGTAGAAGATATTAGAAGTATTCGTGAAGAAGTAAATTTTTTGCCAACTAAGGCAAAATATAGAGTGTATATTATTGATGAGGTACATATGCTTTCAACAGGTGCTTTTAATGCTTTACTAAAAACATTAGAAGAACCACCAGAGCACGTAAAATTTATTTTGGCTACAACAGAACCACAAAAGTTACCAGCAACGATTTTATCAAGATGTCAACGATTTGATTATAAGAGAATTTCCAATGAAGATATTGTTAAAAGGCTAGAGATTGTGTGCAGAGAAAGTCAAATAGAAGCAACAAAAGGGGCCTTGATGATTATTGCTTCTTTGTCAGAAGGAGCTATGAGAGATGCGTTATCGATTTTGGAAAGATGCATACAAGATGGAGAAAATAAAATTGACGAAGAAAAAATAAAGGACTTAATAGGAATTCCTAAAGTGATTTTTGTAAATGGTATCATAAAAGCAATGATAGAATATGATATAGATAAGGCTTTACAAATGATAGAGACCTTACTAAAAGAAGGTAAAGATATCAATCAGTTTATTTGGGAAATGATTAAATATGTAAAAGACATTTTGGTGTATCAAGCAACTAAGAAATTAGAAATTTACGATGAAGAAGAAATAAAGCAAATAAAAGTCATAGCAGAAGCGGTAACGAAAGATAAATTGGTAGATTTAGTTTATCAATTATCAGAGTTAGAAAATAATATAAAAGCAACTACACAAAAGACGATTATGTTTGAAGCTGGAATTATTAGGCTATGTAGTGAGCAAGCGCAAGTAAGTGGAAAGCTTGAAGACAGAGTAGAAAAAATTGAAAAATATTTAAAATCAGGAAAAGCAGTAGGAACAACAGGAGGAGCAATGAATGGAATGTCAGCAATAGGAGGGCAAGGAGGAAGTCGATTCGTTACCAATGTAGTGTCAACTAATTCGGCACAAGTTTCAAACCAAACATCTCATACGATAAATACTAAACCAAAGAGCCAAGCAACTAGCAAAACAAAGAGTTTTTCTAAGAATTCAGAAGAATATTGGCCACAAATTATGGATGATTTAAGGCAAAATGGGAAAATTGTTTTATATACAAATTTAAAAGGAAGTAAAGCCAAGGAGCTTAATGATATGACGGTAGGAATTGAATTTCCGAATGGAATGACGTCTTTTGGAAAGGCAGTATTAGAAAAACAAGAAAATATAAGGGAAATTTCTAATTTGGTTTCAATAGCTTGTGGCAAAGAAATGCAAATTAAATATTTAACACAAACAGTAGGAACGAATCAGCCAATTACAAAAGAAGAAAATTTACAGAATTTTGCAAATGAATCAGATATACCATTTAATATTATTGAATAAAGGAAAGGAGAAATAAAAATGGGTAAAAGAGGTGGATTCCCAGGTGGAATGGGAGGATTCGGAGGAATGAATCTAAACAATTTAATGAAGGAAGCTAAAAAAATGCAAGCTGATATGGAAAAATCACAAGCAGAATTAGCATCTAAGGAATTTGAGGCAACGGCTGGTGGAGGAGCAATTAGTGTAAAAGTATCAGGAGAAAAGGCACTGAAGGAAATAAAAATAAAACCAGAGGTAGTAGACCCAGAAGATGTAGAAATGTTAGAAGATTTAATTTTAACTTGTGTAAATGAGGCATTAAGAAAAGTAGATAGTGAACAAGCAGCACAATTAGGAAAATATAATATACCAGGGCTTATGTAGTTTCATTTTCCCCATTGTTCCCATTAGTTCTGGGGTTCTTTGGGGATTTTTTGTATTTTTTAAAGAAAGGGAAAAATAAAATGTCATTATATTCACCATCGATTGAAAAATTAATTGAAAGTTTTGAAAGATTACCAAGCATTGGACATAAAACGGCTGCAAGGCTTGCTTTTTATATTTTAAATAGTTCAGAGGAAGAAACAAATGAGTTCATTTCTTCTATTGTAAATGCGAAAAAAAACCTAAAATATTGCAGTAAATGTTATAATATTTCTGATACAGACCCTTGTATTATTTGTGGAAATCCTAAAAGAGATGCTTCTATTATTTGTGTAGTGGAAGATGTAAGAGATATTATAGCAATGGAAAAAACACATGAATTTAAAGGTGTATATCATGTATTACATGGTTCGATTTCTCCCATGAATGGCGTAGGACCAGATGATATCAAAATTAAAGAATTACTTGCAAGACTTATGGAAGGACAAGTTAAAGAGGTAATCTTGGCTACCAAT
Source organism: uncultured Clostridium sp. (assembly GCA_947573965.1). Classification (GTDB taxonomy): domain Bacteria; phylum Bacillota; class Clostridia; order TANB77; family CAG-508; genus CAG-269. The sequence goes on along the minus strand of CANPHV010000036.1, from coordinate 437 downwards.
CCTAGAGTAGAAGGCGAAGCAACTGCTATGTATTTATCTAAACTGATTAAACCATTAGGCATTACTGTTACTAGAATTGCACATGGAATTCCTGTTGGTGGAGATTTGGAATATACGGATGAAATTACCTTAACAAAGGCGTTGGAAGGTAGAAGAGAATTATAAGATAACATAATAGTTGTAAAAAAGATTAATCTGTGATATACTTTTAAAGTAATTTAAAACGACCAAAAGGGGTGTTGTAGTATGAGGGCACAAATAATTAGGCGGTTTGACGATAAAGGGAGAGTCGTCATTCCGTCTGGTATTTTGAAGCTTCTCGAAATTAACGGCAAGTGTGAAGTAATTATTTGCCGTTGTAAGAAGGAAGGAAAAGTTGTTGTGTATGTGTCAAGTAAATGTAGGCAATTTTTTTATCTTTTTTATAATCCTTCAAT
>CANPHV010000035.1 GCA_947573965.1 uncultured Clostridium sp. | reverse complement strand
ACAGTATTAACTGTTTCTTTAATAATTTTGCTTTCTGCTTTTTCCCAGGTTTTTTCACCCCAAAATTCGTCATCTAAAGTTTGGTCGAAATATTTAGCTAAAGGGCCTTTAGCTTCTTTAGGCCCAACAATAGAAGCACAATCTAAAATTGTTGGTGGGGTATTAAATTTAATTGTTTGTTTCCCTAATTTTTCCAAAATATCATCTCCTTGAAAATTGTGTCAGAGAGCCAAAGAGGACTTAAGCTTTTGACACAAATTAATTTTTCTATTTTTAAACTAAAGTCATGCTCTGCGTATTAAAGATTAAGTAAATAATGCCTACTAAAATAGAAGCAGAGATACCAAATACCAAAACAGGACCAGCTACCGTAAACATTTTTCCACCAACACCCATAACATATCCTTCTGATTTATATTCCATAGCAGGGGATACGATAGAATTTGCAAATCCTGTAATAGGAATTAAAGAGCCTGCACCTGCAAACTTTCCTATTTTGTTGAACAAATTAAGACCTGTTAAAAAGGCAGAAATTCCAATTAATAAAATGGAAACAATTGTGCCAGAAGTTGTGGTATCAAAACCACGTTCTTTACATATATTAAGAATAACTTGTCCAATGGTGCAAATCAAGCCACCAACCCAAAAAGCGTTGAAACAATTCTTCAAAAGAGGAGAGTTGGGCGATTTTTTATCTACATAATCTTGATAAGCTTGTTTGGTTTCTAATGGGTTTGTACTCATAATTATTACCTCCTTTTAATTCTTCTTTCTATCTAAATCAAGTGTAAAACTAATATCTAAATCAACAAAATATTCTAAAATTTTGTCACCATCAATACTAGCCCTCTGTTCTAAAATTTTTACTTCTGATAAATAATCAATTGTTTTTGAAGCCTCTGCAATTGCCTTCACAATTGCATCTTTCCAAGAAACGTTCGAATTACCAGTTATCATTAAATGTTTTTTAATATCCATAATTAGACCTCCCAAAAATCTTTATTAACTATCTTTTCCGTAATTTAGAAAAAATATACAAAATAGGTAGAAAATTTTTTGAAAAAAATATATAATCAAAACGTAACCAAAGACTTCCCCAATGAAACCCGGAACCAATGGGGAACTGAATGGAGAGAGGAAAGTATGATAGATAAAGTAAGAGAAATAGCGCTAAAAGTATTGTATGAAGTGGATAAAAATGAGGCTTATTCTAATATAGCATTGGACGAAGCTTTGAATAAAGTAAGAAAATCATCACAAAAAATAACGAACAAAGACATCGGCTTTATTTCCGAATTGGTATATGGTACGATTTCTTGGCAATTAACGTTGGATGAAATTATAAAAAAATATTCCACCATTAAATTAAAGAAAATGTCAACATGGATTCTGAACATCTTAAGAATGAGTATGTATCAGATTGTGTTTTTGGATAAAGTGCCAAAGTCTGCGGCTGTAAATGAAGGTGTCAATTTGGCAAAAAGATATGGACATAGAGCAAGTACTAGTTTTGTAAATGCTATTCTTAGAAAAGTAGAGAAAAAAGATTATGAGGATATGAAGAAAATAAAAGATGACAAAGAAAGAATTGCTAAAACTACTTCTATGCCAATTTGGATTGTAGAAAAATTGCTCACGCAAAATACCAAGCAAGAGGTTCAAAAAATTTGTGAAGCTTGTAATCTTAGACCAAAAGTTTATGTTAGAATAAACCAATTAAAAACAGATGGACAAAGTTTAAGGCAAGAGCTTACGAAAGATGGAATAATAGTAGAAGAACAACAGGAAAATAAAGATTTTTTATGGCTACAAAATGCAAAACAGATAGAAAGAATAAAGGCTTTTGAAGAAGGAAAGTTTACTGTACAAGACGAAGCAGCGGGATTAATTGCACGAATTTTAAATCCAAAACCAGGAGAAAAAGTACTAGATGCGTGCAGTAGTCCTGGGGGGAAAACTACTTATATGGCAGAAATGATGCAAAATCAAGGCGAAATTGTAGCATGGGATTTGCATGAACATCGCATAAAATTAGTAGAACAAACTGCGAAAAGATTAGGAATTTCTATAATTCAAACAGAAGTAAAGGATGCAACAAAGTACCAAGAAGTGTATCAAGAAAAATTCGACAAAATTTTGCTAGATGTACCATGCCTAGGACTTGGTGTGATAAAAAGAAAACCAGATATTAAATGGAAGAGAAAAAAAGAAGAGATCGAAGAGATAAGCAAAATACAAAAAGAAATTTTGCAAACTTGTTCTGATTATTTAAAAGTAGGAGGCGAATTAGTGTATTCAACTTGTAGCATTTTAAAAGAAGAAAATGAAATGGTAATAGAACAATTTTTAAAGGCGCACAAAAATTTTAAATTGGAAAAAAATAGGCAAATTTATCCCAATGAAAATACCGATGGATTTTTCATTAGTAAGTTGAAAAAACTTTCATAACAACTAGTGTTACGAAAATATTACGTTTTTATTACAAGTATGTTAAACCTATTGACTTTTTGGCAAATAAAGATAAAATATAAATATATTTGAAAAAATGTGTAAAAATATTCAAGTATGGATTTTGTAAATTTGTAAAAAATAAAAATATATCAATTAAAAAGGAGAAAACAATGGCGAATGCAAGTTGCTTAGGGCTATATATTGAAGAACATTTAATGAAATATGCAAAAGTTTCAAAAGACCGCGACAAGATAAAAGTAGAAGCGTTTGGCTTGATGTTTTATGACAGAATAGGAGAGGCAATTGAGCAAATCATCCAAGAAACTTATAGTCAAAAAACACCAATTAGCATAAACTTGTCAGAAGAAATGTACAATTATTTTGATATGTTTGCCTTATTAACCAAAAACGATTTAAGCAAAGCAATCAAAACAGAATTTGAGTCTTTTTGTTCCGATAAAGGTTATAATCCAAATGTATTTGAAACAAGATATGCAGTAGTAGGAAATCAAGAAGAAAAAGAAAAAATAAGAATTATTCATGTGGCGGACAACAAAATAGAATTGAATAAACAATTGCAACAAATAGAAGGCTATAAATTATCAAATGTTTCGCCAATATCCATGTCAATTCCTAATTTAATTGATGTAGAAAAAAATGAAAACTCGCTTGTTGTTAATATTGAAGATAGTACAACGGTTACTACCATATTAGATAACAAAATATATCATATTGACAAAATAGAAGAAGGAAGTAGAGACTTTTTAACCAAAATAAACTTAAAAGAAAATTCTTATCTAAAAGCATATGAAATTTGTAAAAATACAACAATATACACATCAGAAGGAAGAGAATTACAAGAAGAACAATCTACTTACTTAGAAGACATTATGCCAACGTTATATACAATTGTAGGAAAAGTAAAAACCATTTTGAGGGATAATGTAGGTAAAATCAAAAAAGTATATATTACAGGAACCGCAGCACTAATCAACAATATTGACTTATATTTTCAAGAATATTTAGAAGAGGCAGAATGCGAAATATTAAAACCATATTTTGTACAAACAACAGCAGGGGATATTAGCATTAAAGACTACATCGAAGTCAATTCAGCCGTTTCATTAGGAATGATGGGATTGGGTGAAGGGATTTCTGGAATGAACTTTAAAAATCAAACATTTGCAGACAAATTCCCAGATTGGTTAAAATTAGAAGTTAATCCAGATAGAACAGAAAAGGAAAAGAAAAACTTAGGTGGCATCTTTACTTGGGATTTAGGAACGCCTCTTGACAAAACAGAAACTAGCCTAATAAGAGTTGCCGTAGGACTTATTTTATTAGTTGTTCTTTATTCTGTATTTTCAGGATTTTTAGCAAGTCAAATCAAACGAAAAAATGAAGAAGCCGATAGTTTTATTATGCAAACCAATAACCAAATTAACTTAGCCAATGGTGATAGAGAAAAAATAAACAGTAAAATTAACGAGTATAACAACATGATAAAAAATCTAGAGGAGGCTAATAATAGAATAACCGATAGAAATAAAACCAGAAATGCCATCCCTAACTTACTAAACCAAATCATGTCAATTGTACCAGAAAATGTTCAATTAACATCGATTGAAAATTCAAATGGTACACATATTGTTATCAATGCCCAATCTAATCGCTATGAACAATTAGGATATCTAGTGGCTAAAATGAAAACAGATGTTATTTTAACAAATGTAATTTCAACAGCAGGACAAAAAGATAACAGTGTGGTTAGCATTAAAATAGAAGGAGATTTGCCATGAAAAAATTATTAATGTTGATTTTAATTGGTTTATTGTTAGCACTTTCGATTTTTATTGTTCTACAAGGATTTGAAGTAGGAAAGGTAGAAATACTTGCTTATGCAGGAATACAAGATAGAAATAAACAATTAGATGAAACGATCCAACAAGCTAGTAAATTAGCAGATAAAGATTTTAAACAAGCAGTTAGTAGTGTGCAAGACACAAGTAAACAATTAGAAAAAGTAAAAAAAGAGTATGAAGATTTAACCGTTGTAAGTAGTGAAGGAGATATACAAGCATCAGCACAAATTGAAAGATATGAAATAGAAACTTTATGGGTTAAATTAGGAAATTATGCAACAAGTGAAGGAGCTATTGTAAAAATTGATATTGTACAAGGAAATACAAGTGGTACTTATAATCTAAAGTTCACAGTTAACGGAAGTTATATTGCTATTACCGATTATATTTCTGACATTGAAAATGATAGTACATTAGGATTTAAGATTGAAGAATTCAAAATGATACCATCAGGAAATGAATTACAAGCAACATTCATCTGTAAAGACATTGCCATAAAAGAAATTTCAGGAACAGGAGCAGGAAGTTCAAATACAGGAAGTGGAAACAGTATGAGCAATGGAAACAACATGGGGAATGGCAACAATAACACAACTAGCACAGGCAACACTAACAGCAACACTAACAGCAACACGAATAATACAGCTAGTACAATGGGAAATGCTGGAACTAGTATGAATAATACTAACAATACTAGCAATACTATGGGTACAAGTATCACACAATAAAAAATAAAGGAGTTTAGTATGGCTAAGAAATTGATAAAAGAAATTATTATTTCATTGCTATTATGTTTGGCTATTATCTTATTATTAGGTATCTTGTTATATGACTATGTGCCAGTAACAAAAACTATACCAAATCCAGTGTCTTATAAGACACCAGATAATGTAAAACAAGAATTAGCGGAAACAACAACTATTGATGAAGAAAAAGTCATTATGACTTATGAAGTCGATGCAACCGATTTAAACAATTATAAAACAATACAAAATTATAAACCAGGAAAAGCGAATCCATTTTCATCTTATGAAACAACAGAAACGAATGGAACCAATACAACAACGAACAACTCAAGTATAGGAGGAACCACCTCTAAGGATAACACCAATAGTAGTAGTACTGCTAATGGTACATCTAATGGTGGGGTAGTCAATCCACCTAACGAAAATGGAGCAAATGAAAACAATAATACTTCTGGTGGAACATTTTTCCAAGATAAAGGGACAAAATAATTAGTTATTAACGTTATATGAAGTGATTCATATAAATCAAAATATATTTTTATAAATCAAAAGAAAAGGAGGAAAAGAAACATGATGAAGAAACAAAACGGTATTACATTAATCGCTTTAGTAATCACAATCATTGTATTATTAATTTTAGCAGGGGTGTCAATTGCTATGTTAACAGGTGAAAATGGTATCTTAAAGAAAGCAAGCACAGCAACAGAAAAAACACAAGCGGCAGAAGCAGAAGAAGCTATTAAATTAGCAGTTAATGTTGTATTAGCTGACAAATTAGATCCAAGTGTTACAGATACTAGTAAAAAGACAATTTCTGCTGAAAACATTATTGCGGCAAACAATGATAGTAATGTTACAATAACAGCAGGAACTGGAACAGATACTGCAAAGGTTTTTCTTGATGCAAAAGTAGGAGATAAAACATATAATTTTAAAGTAGATAAAACATCAGGAAAAGTTGAACTAGCATCAGCAGAATAGAATAGATAAAACTATAGCCATACGCACACAACGTGTGTATGGCTAAAATTAAAAATAAGCAAAAAAGGAAGAAAAAAATGAACCTAACATTTTACATACTAATATTTATCATAGGAACCTTGTTTGGAAGTTTTTACACACTAGCGGTACATCGCATTCCAAAAAGACAAGATATCGTGCATACTCATTCCTATTGTCCTAATTGTAACCATAAATTAGGTTTTTTAGACTTAGTTCCTATCTTTAGTTATGTATTTCTATTAGGAAAATGTAGATATTGCAAAGAAAAAATCAGACCAAGATACTTAGTATTAGAAATATTATCAGGTGGTCTATTTGTATTAATGGCATATACTATGAAATTTAACTTTGAAACATTAAATGTCATCAAAATTGCAGAATTCTGTTTTGTCGTATTATACCTAACCTTTATCATTTTACTAGCAGGAATTGATAAAGAAAACCGTAAACTAGACAAACTAGTATCTGTGTATGGAATTGTAATATCTATTATGTATATGGTATATCTATGCATAGTAGAGCAAGCTAATATTTATAGATATGGCATATATTTAATCTTTTATGTAATAGTTTTAACATTAGATACCATAACCCTAAAAAAATATGCCAAAGATAGTTATGTAACAGGAATATTACTAATGATTATTACCATGGCAATTTTTACAGGAGAATATATCACAATCAATGCAATTATATATACACTTCTAGCAATTTTCCTTTATATGTTACTTTATAAAATAAAGACAAGAAAAAAGAAAAACAAAGAAAAAGACGAAAAAATCACGAAACCATTAAGTATTGGATTCTATTTAGGAACATTCAATATTCTAATGTTAAATTTATGTCTTCTAGTAATAAATCATAAAGTTTAAAAACGAAAGGAAACAAAAAAATGAGTTTCAAAAATGAAAAGGGATATACAGGAATTGACATAGCTATATCAGTCGTTGTACTATTTATTTTTGTTAGTCTAATTGCCTTTTTATCCTATGGTTTCAACAGTTCTGCTAAGGAAATAGAACTGAAAGCAGAAGCTTTAACCTTAGCCATAGACGAAATCGAAACCATAAAAAGTACCATCACAATGGATAATATCAATACACTAAGTACAGAAATGCAAGAAACTAATACACAAGGTTTTTATCGAACTATTACAGTGGAGGACTATGCAGATTTGCAACCAACAAAACTAAGAGGAATTGTAAAAAGAGTGACCGTAAAAATTCAATATATGTTTCAAACCAAACAACAGACGGTGGAACTTTCAACTTTAGTGGTAAAGGAGAGTTAGTATGAAAATGCAGAAAGGTGTAACACTGGTTTCTTTAACCATATACATCATTGTTATGACAATTGTAATAAGTGTCATTTCTATGATTAGTACGTATTTCTTTAAAAATACAAAAAACATATTAAAAGATATAGAGCCAATCACAGAACAAACAAGATTTAGTAGCTTTTTTACCGAAGAAGTAAACCGAAGTAATAGCAAAATTTTAGCTTGTGACGAGCACTATGTAGTGTTTGATGATGGAGTACAATATACTTTTGTACCAGAAAACAAAGGCGTTTATAGAAACCAAGTAAAAATTTGTCGTGGTGTCGAAAACTGTAAGTTTGAAAGAACCATAAAAAATGGAAAAGACGTAATTACTGTCACCTTAAAAATGGAAAAAGCGGTAGAGAAGAGAGTAGACTATACACTGAAAAATTAGTAAATTCAGGTAATTTCATAAAACGAAACAAAATTGGGAAAAAATATAGTATAATAAAAGAGGAACTTACAAAAGAAAGGAAGGGTATAAAATGGATGCACGAAAAAGACAACCAATCGGGGTTGAACTAGTAAAAAGGGGAATTGTAAAAGAAAAAGACATAGAAAATGCATTGCAATACCAAAGAGAACACCCAGATAAAAAAATGGGAGATATTTTATATCAATTAAATGTATGTGAGCCAAATACATTAATCGAAGCCATTGGAGATATCATAGGAGAAAAAGGAATTCTATTAACAGGAGACAAAATTAAAGTAAAACTAACAGACTATTTTTCTTTAGATGTAGCACAAAAAAATAAAGTAGTGCCATTTGAAGTGGCTTCTGGAAAGATAAAAGTATGTTTTGCTAACACAGTAAATACCAAAAATATGAATACCGTTAAATTGCTGTTATTAAATAAAGGTCTTGTCATGGAAAGTTATATTACGTTCGAAAATGACATTGACAAAATACTAAAATCTTTAGAAGGAGAAGTAACAGCAGATTTTTCTGTGGGAACCGAGAACAACGATACGGCAATAGGACTAGTAGATAGTATTATCAAAACAGGAATTACCAGAAGGGCCAGTGATATTCACATTGAACCTATGGTAGACCAAATTAGAGTAAGATATAGAATTGATGGTGAACTATTTACCGCAGCAAAAATCAAAAAAGAAAAACAAGCACAAATTATCGGAAGATTGAAAGCCATTTCCAATATGCACCAAGAAAAACAAGAGGCACAAGATGGTAGAATTTTGCTATACGATGACTACAATATCCGTGTATCATCTCAACCGAATGTTTATGGCGAAAAATTTGTACTAAGATTATTAAAGAAAAATGCGAATATTAAAAATATATTTGACTTAGGATTTCCAGGAACAGAAGAAAGTTTAAGAAGAAGCATTCAAAAGAAAAACAGTATTACCATTATTGCAGCACCAACAGGAGAAGGTAAAACAACCACTCTTTACAGTATCATGGATTATTTGAATAGCCCAGAAATTAACATTACTACGATTGAAGACCCAGTAGAAATTCGAATTCCAGGATTAAACCAAATCGAAGTAGATGCCAAATCTTCTTTCTCAGGGGCGTTAAGAACGGTATTAAGACAAGACCCAGACATTGTATTAGTAGGAGAAATTAGAGACACAGAAACAGGAGAAATTGCCATTCAAGCAGGACAAACAGGACATTACGTATTATCTACCATCCATACCATTGATAGTATAGAAGTAATCACAAGACTTAGAAAGATGGGACTTTCCGATTATGATATTTCTAGTACCTTAGCAACTGCTATTTCACAAAGATTGGTAAGAAAATTATGTCCAAAATGTAAAAAAGAAAGAAAATTCAACGAAGAAGAAAAGAAACTAATTTCTGCTATGGGGGAGAAATATCACGTAGAATTTGATTTAAGTGGGACAACCTATGATGCACCAGGTTGTAAATATTGTAACAACACAGGATATTATGATAGAATTGGAATTTTTGAAGTATTAAACTTAACCGATGAAATCAAACAAGAAGTCATGAGTGGAAAATCTAGTTTAGAGATTAGAAATACTGCCATCGGACAAGGCTATCAACCATTAGTAATTGATGGACTAAAAAAAGTAGTCAATGGCTATACTACATTAGAAGAATTGAACAAAAAATTGTTAATTTTTTAAGCAAAAACAAAGGAGGAAATTATGAATCTAGACCAAATTTTAGATGCAGCCATAGAAGCAGATGCATCAGACGTTCACTTAATATGTGATAATAAACCTATGCTAAGGGTGGCAAGAAAATTAATACCAGTACCAAATAGTAAGATATTAACACCAGACGATATGTCAGAATTCTATGACTATTTAGTACAAGGAAATGTAGACAAAGACGAAGTATTCAATAATAGTAGAAAATTAGATATGTCATATGAATATAGAGACATCCGTCTAAGAGTGAATATCTCTTTATCCGATGATGTTCCACTATGTACGTTAAGATTGATAAAAAATGAGTTACCACCATATGAGTCACTAGGTGTACCAGATATCGTAAGGAGAATGTCATATCAGCCACAAGGATTGATTTTGGTTACTGGAAAAACAAACTCTGGTAAAAGTACGACCTTAAATGCATTGATCAATCACATCAATGAAAATCAAAACAAAAAAATTCTAACATTAGAAAACCCAGTAGAATATAAACATCACTCTAAGAAATCCTTAATTGTGCAAAAGGAAATAGGAAAAGGAAGAGACAGTTTAACTTTTAGTGACGGTGTTAAAAACTCACTAAGAGAGGATTGCGATATACTAGTCATTGGAGAGATTCGTGACAAGGTAACCATGGAAGCTGCTATTGAAATGGCAGAATCTGGACACTTAGTAATTGGAACCTTGCATACGAAATCTTGTGCAGAAACCATAGACAGAATGATTAACTTCTATGAAGTAAGAGACCAAGCCAGTGTAAAATATTTATTATCTGCTTTATTAAAGCTAGTAGTATCCCAAAGATTATTACCAGGAACCGATGGAAAGCTTGTATTAGTGCCAGAAGTAATGGTGGTTGATAACATTGTAGCAGGTATCATTCGTAAAGAAAAATTAAGTGTATCAGAAATTGAAGATGCCATCCAAAGTAACTCAGAAAAAGGAAGCATTGGACTAATCAATTCACTAGCAGAACTTTTTGTGCAAGATAAAATTACATTAGACTTAGCCAAGGCACAAATAGAAGAAAAGAATTTAGAGATTTTAAATAGAACCATTATGCAATTGAAAATAAAACGTGACAAATAATAAGAGGGGAGGAAAGTAAGAAATGCCTGTCTATAATTATAGGGCGATAACAAAAACAGGCGTGGTTGTAAAAAATAGAGTAGAATCAGCCAGTAGACAAACCTTAATAAAATCGTTGAAAAATGGTAATTTATTACCAATTTCCATTGAACAAGTGTCTTATCGTTCTAACAAAACGCAGAAAAAACAAAAGAAAAACGTAACTGATATACAAGAGATAATGAAAAATGTAAATACAACACAATTAGGAGCTAACAAAAAAACGCTAACTACCAAAGAAAAGGTGAATTTATATTTTGCGAAAACAGAAAAAATAACCCAAAGAGATTTAGTTGTATTTACCCAAAACTTTTATCTACTAAAAAAGGCAAACTTCAATAACATCCATGCCTTAGACACCATCATCAAAAGTACCGAGAACTTATCATTTCGAGGTATTTTAGAAGATATTTTAGCAGGAGTAGAAGCCGGAGAAAATATGTACACCACAATGGAATATTATGAAAATGTATTCCCTTATATCTACATCAACATGATAAAAGTTGGTGAATTATCAGGTTCTCTTACGACATCCTTAGAACAAGCCGTAAAATACTTAGACGAAAGTGAAGCGCTAAATAAGAAAATAAAATCTATCTTAATCCCAAACATCATACAATTTGTATTGTTATTAGTCATGTTAGTAGTAGGAACCTTAGTAGCCATTCCTGCAATACAAGGTATTTTTGATGAAATGGGAACAGAAGAAGAATTACCAGCTGTAACAATATGGTTTGCAGGCTTTATCGATGATGTCATAGCGTATTGGTTTATACCTACATTGATAGTAGTAGCAATAATAGCAGCTATACTATTTTATATTAATACACCAAAAGGAAAATACAACTTCCACTACTTCAAGTATAAAATGCCAATCTTTGGTGAATTAATTTTTGCATTAGACTTTTCAAGATTCTTAAAAGCTATGCTATTAAATATGAAAAATGGAATGAGAATACAAGACTCGATAGAAGTTAGTAAAAATGTAATCAAAAACTATGTTATGCTATCAGTTATCGAAACATCCATTAACAACATTTTAACAGGTTCATCATGGATTGAACCATTTGAGCAATCTGGACTAGCCAAACCAATGATAACAGAAATGTTAAAAATAGGTATGCAAACAGACCTAACAGAAATGATGGAAAAATTAGTAGAATATATGGAAATAGATATCGACAACATCATGAGTAAAATAATGAAAGCATTGCCACAAGTAGTGTATGCTATTGTAGGTGTCGTATTAATCTTCTTTGTATTAGTAGTATTAGTGCCATGTATTCAAGTATATATGGGTAACTTCTTATTCTCAGCCTATGGAGTATAAGTTAAAGGGTGCAATGGGGACGTTTCCTTTTGCACCTTTTTGTGCATTTGGGACACATCTTGGTTTTATCCTAATAGAGAGTATTTCTTAAAAATATAAATTATCAAAAGGCTTGTTCGAGCTGATTTTTTAAGAAATATCTAATTATGAAAAATGAAGATATGTCCCAAATGCACAAAAAGGTGCAAAAGGAAACGTCCTTATTGCACAAAAAGAAAGGGTGATAAAATGAAGATTGGAATTGATTTAGGTGGAAGCCACATAGCAATTGGCATAGTGGATAAAAATGGGAAGATAATAGAAAAGAATGAAAAAAGATTAACAAAGGTAGAAAAGCGAGATATTAAAAATTCAGTTAAAGAATATATAGTAGAGCAAGTTAAGCAATTAAAAGAGAAATATACTGTTAAGGAAATAGGAATTGGAATGCCAGGATGGGATGAAGATGGTAAGATTGTATATAGTGGTAATTTAGGGATAAAGAATTATAATTTGATAGAAGAATTACAAGAATTAGAACTACCGATTAAGATACAAAATGATGCTAAATGTGCAGCTTTAGCTGAGCAAGTATATGGTTCTTTAAAAGGCTATGATAGGGCTATATTTTTAACGTTAGGAACTGGTATTGGAGGGGCATTTTTTTTAAATGGACAATTGCTAAAAGCTGGTAGTAGACCAGCTTATGAATTTGGACATATGGTAATTGAGAAAGAAGGAATACCTTGTCAATGTGGTAGAAAAGGGTGTTTTGAAAGGTATGCTTCTATGAAGGTTTTTAAAAATAATTTAAGGGAAAGTTTGCAGTTAGATGAAACAACAAGAGGAGAAGAATTATTAGAAATGCTTCGTCGAAATAGTCCAGAAAATAAGGACTATGAACTGATAGAAAAAGTGGTATGCCAATATATAGAGGATTTGAGTACAGGGATTCAAAATTTAATTTCTATTTTTGAACCAGAAGTGATTGGAATTGGTGGCAGTTTTGTTTATTTTGAAGATGTGCTTTTAGATCGCTTGAAGAAGGCTTTGCAAGATATAAATAAAAAGGATGAACAGAGAAAAAATATTAAGGTGGTTCCTGCTGTTTTAGGAAATGATGCGGGGATAATTGGGGCAGTTTTGTAGAATTATGTCAGATATTGCGATGAAATCATAAAAAAATCACAAAAACACTTGAAATTATTGCCATAACGTGCTAAAATAATTAGCGTATTAATCACACAAAGATAGTTTTAAGGGAAGTGCCTAAAAAATGTTAGGTCCTAAAAAATGTAGAAGCTTTGTGGAAGAAATAACAAAAAGGGAGGAATGAAAAATGTCAGTAGTTGCAATGAAACAATTACTAGAAGCAGGTGTTCACTTTGGACATCAAACAAGAAGATGGGACCCAAAAATGGCAGAATATATATTCCAAGCCAGAAATGGAATTCACATCATCGATTTACAAAAAACATCAAAAAAACTAGATGAAGCTTATAGCTTCATGAAAGAACAAGCAGAAGAAGGAAAAACAATTCTTTTTGTAGGAACCAAAAAACAAGCGCAAGAATGCATGAAAGAAGCAGCTTTAAAATGTGGAATGTACTATGTTGACCAAAGATGGTTAGGAGGAATGCTAACAAACTTTGGAACCATTCAAAAAAGAATTCAAAGATTAAAAGACTTAGAAAACATGCAAGAAGATGGAACTTTTGATGTATTACCTAAAAAAGAAGTTATTCTATTGAAAAAAGAAATGGAAAAACTAGAAAAAAACCTTGGTGGAATAAAAGACATGGACAAAATACCAGGAGTTATTTTCTTAGTAGACCCTAAAAAAGAAAGAATTGCAATTTTAGAAGCAAAAAAATTAGGAATTCCAGTAGTAGGATTAGTAGACACAAACTGCAATCCAGAAGAATTAGATTATCCAATACCAGGAAATGACGATGCAATAAGAGCTGTAAAACTAATTGCAGACGTTATGGCAAATGCTGTTATAGAAGGAAAACAAGGAGAAAGCTTTGAACCAGAAATGCAAGAAGAACAAGTAGCAGAAACAGAAGAAGCTACTAGCATGGAAGAAGTAGTAGAAGCAGCAGAAGAAACAACAGCAGAATAATAAATTTAATAAAAAAAGAAGAGTAGGGCTTTTCTGCTCTACTCGATTTTTAAATAAAAAGGAGGAATAAAAATGGTTACAGCAAGTTTAGTAAAAGACTTAAGAGAGAAAACAGGTGCAGGAATGATGGACTGCAAAAAAGTTTTAACAGAGACAGATGGAGACATGGAAAAAGCAATTGAATTATTACGTGAAAGAGGAATTGCAAAAGCAGCTAAAAAAT
>CANPHV010000034.1 GCA_947573965.1 uncultured Clostridium sp. | reverse complement strand
CATTATACTATATTTTCTCACTTTGTACATAAATTTTTAAGCGATTGCCATATAATAATTGACAAGAAGAAAGAAATAAGATATCATGTAATAACAAATAAACATAAAAGTATGGGGAGAAAGTAGTATAAAAATTCAAGAAAAGTAAAAAACTAAAGAAAATGGGAGGAAAAGAGATGAAAAAGCAAAAAGGAATTACACTAATAGCGCTAATAGTTACAATAATTATATTGTTTATATTAGCAGGGGTGACGATTGCTATGTTATCAGGAGAAAATGGAATATTAAAAAAGGTACACTTAGCCAAAGAACTAACAGACCAAAAACAAGAGGAAGAAAATAATATATTAAAGCAATATGAAGAATTATTAGGAGTAGAAGGAGAACTACCAGATAACACAGAAACAACAGAAGCAGGAACTGTTGTAAAATTACCAAATAATTGGTTAACAACCATACCAGATGAAGTTTCAACAGATAATGGAAATATTGTAATACCAAGTAAAAAAATATCGAATGTGTATGCTGTATCAGACGGAGTGGGAAATGCTGTACCAGTACCATATGGATTTTATTATGTAGGTGGAACAGTAGAAAGTGGAGTAGTAATATCTGATGAAGTAAGTGATAAAAATAAATTCAAGGGGCAAGAAGATGTGCCAGCAGGAGCAAGCTATAACAGCGATGGAACAGTGAATAAAGAGACTAGTGGGTTAAAAGGAAATCAATTTGTCTGGATACCATGTAAAGAAAAAGACTATATTAAGACTAATTTCGGAATACAAAATTCGACAGGATGGGACACTTTGAGTAATACAACTGAATTAGTACAAGTTGAAAAATATAGTGGATTTTATGTAGGAAGATATGAAGCTGGAACAAGTGAAGTGATTTTAGAAGGAAACGTAAAATGGGAGAATGGGAATTTTAATTCTAATAAAATAATAGAAGGAAAAATAGTAAGTAAAGCAGGAGAAATTCCATATTACCATGCAGATTATGAAACAGCAGTAGAGATGTCAAAAAATATGTATCGTACAGAATATGTGAGAAGTGTGTTAATGACAGGAACAATGTGGGATGTTATGATGAATTTTATGACAACAGATAAAGGCGATTATTCAGATTTAAAGAATTCACCATGGGGGAATTGTAAAGATAATACAACTGTAGCTTATACAGAAGGAGTAGGAAGATACTTGGCAGTAAATTCGAGTAATGGATTAATTTCAAATGCAGCAGTAGCAGATAATAGTTATCATTATGGAATAAGAACAACAGCTTCATCAGAAGACGTCAAAAGAAAGAATTTATATGATGTAGCAGGAAATCAATGGGAATGGACGCAAGAAATGTGTTATAGAACAGATGATTCAAACTTGTCATATAACCTTCGTGGAGGGGGATTTAATAACTTCGTGTATGACTATCCGGTGTGCTACCGTTGGATGCGGTTATGCAGCTGCTACTGGTACACACCGCGGATTCCGTCCAGCACTTTATATAAAATAGTAAGAAGAATGAATAAATAACTTAAAGAAAAGCAAACCAAGTCAAAGTGGTTTGTTTTTTGTTATCAAAGAGACAAAAATGTCATTTTTTAAAAAGTTTTGTTAACGCATTAACAAAACTTGACAAATAAAAAATATCAATGATAACTATGAAAAAACAATTATAACAATGGATAAATTATATAGCGATACTACAGAAGATGGGATAAAGTTGAAATATTTAATTGATTTTTTATTAGAGGAATAATTAAAATAACAGAAATCGAACAAAAAAATTAGTCGATTTCTGTTATTTTCAAATTAAACTTATCTTCAAAAACCTTTTTCTTAGCAATGTATTCTTTTGTCCTAACCCCTTTGACATCAATGATTTCTGTTGAATTATCTTTATGGAAAATAATAAAATCAGCTTTATACTTTAGTTTAGGTGCTAGCATGAAAGTAGGTTGTAGACAAAATCCATTAATTTCTTTTCCTTGCAAGCGTAGTTTTAATTCACAATAGTAGTCTGCTTCTTTTTGGCTATCAAAGGTATGACCATCAATGGAAACTTTATTAGCACGATATTTGCTTGGTTTCTTATTTCCATTGGTAAAATTTTTATAATCATCAACAGTCCAGTGTTCCATTTATAATATTCTCCTTTGTTTTCATTTTGTATTATTATATTAAAAAATGTAAAAAAGTGCAAGAAAATGTATGGGCTTTTTTGGGAAAATATGATAAGATATTATACATAGATGTATAGAAATAGGAGGAAATATGAATAATGCTAAACTACCACCGTTTTTAATTCAAAAGTTAGAAAAACAATATGGAAAAGAAGTAACTAGCAACATAATACAAGGTTATCAAGCCAAAAGAAAAACCACCTTTCGTGTCAATAACCTAAAGGCTAAGACAAGTGAAGTGTTAGAAATTTTAGAAAAAAACAACATATCATATAAAACAATAACTTGGAGCAAAGAAGCATTTATCATAGAAAACGTGACAGAAAAGGAAATAAGAAACTTATCCATTTATCAAGAAGGAAAAATCTATTTACAAAGTTTATCCTCCATGTTGCCACCACTAGTATTAGAACCAAAAGAAGGAAACGATATCTTAGACATGGCAGCAGCACCCGGAGGAAAAACAACGCAAATAGCAGCTATCACCAATAACAAAGCTAACATCACAGCCTGTGAAATGAATAAAATCAGAGCAGAAAGATTAAAATATAACTTAGAAAAACAAGGAGCAAAAGTTTATGTCATGTTACAAGATGCTAGAAACATAGACGACTTTTTCTCTTTTGACCAGATTTTGTTAGATGCACCATGCAGTGGAAGTGGAACTATCCTGTTAGCCAAGAACGAAGAAAAAGAATTAGAAAGAAATTTCACAAATGAGCGAATACAAAAAATAGCTAAAACCCAAAAAACATTGTTAAAAAAAGCAATTCGCCTATTAAAACCAGGAAAAGAAATGATATATTCTACCTGTTCTATTTTGGCAAGTGAAAACGAAGAAGTCATCCAAGAAATCCAAAAAGAAGAAAACATAGAAATCGTACCAATCAATTTAAAAGGAATAGAAGAAATACCACTACTTCCAACCAAGATACCAGAGGTCCTATGCGTAGCTCCCACTCAGCTTTACGAGGGTTTCTTCATTGCTAAAATTAGAAAAAATGCTCATTCTGGGACAGGCACCAAGTGACCATCAATACCAATATTAACATAAAAATGTCCACTTGGTGCCTGTCCCAGAATGACCCATCGAAGAAAAGAAGAAAAAGAATAAAAAGGAGAAAATTATGTATTACATCTATATGCTAAGGTGTGAAGATAATTCGATTTATACAGGAATTACGACAGATGTGGAACACCGAATGAAGGAACATTTTACTAAAGTAAATGGAGCTAAATATACGAAAAGTCATACACCTAAAATGCTAGAAGCAGTGTGGCAAACAGAAAATAGGGCAGAGGCTTGTAAATTGGAATATCATATTAAAAGGTTAGCTAAGAGGAAGAAAGAGAATTTGATTACAAAAGATAATTTACAAGAAGTGCTAGGAGAAATAGTGGATTGTAAGCAATATAAAAGGCTAGAAAATATAGTTTTCTAACCTTTTTGGCTTTTAGCCAAGTGTAATAGGATTGTAAATGCTAGCAATGTTACCAGTTTGTTCAGGCGTGGTAACAATAATAGGATAATAGTTATTTTTAGCCATCCACTCATATACTTCATAAGAGTGATTACAACTCATCGTATAAGCATCTTTTAAGAATTGTCTTAGCTTAGGGTTGGTAGCTTCCATAGAAGCGATAGCATATTCTTTACCAGCTCTTTTTAAGGTTAAAAAGTAAGATAAAGCGATTTCTCTATCGTTTAATTGAGTAGCATTGGTATTGACTGCCACTGCTTCTGCTGATTTGGTTTCATTGATATCTTCTGAAAAAATTGAAGTGTTTAATTGCGGTACATTTAGTTTTCCACTAGCAGTATCGACATTTTTTACGAATTCTACCTTTTGGTTGTAATCTTCTACATGAATGGGAAAGTGTGTGTTTAATAAGGCTTTTAATTCTTCATCCTTCACTTGATTTTTAAATAAAGACATACAAGTAATGGTATTGACACAACTGCTAATCAATTCATTTAGATAACTTAGTTCACAGATTGTTAATTTCAAAATAATTCACCTCCAGTAATCTTAAGATTAGTATAGCCATTTTTTTGAAATCTATTAATTTTCAAAAAAGCTTGTGAACATTTGTGCTATATGATATAATCAGATGGAAAATAAAGGGAGAGAATGAAACAGAAAAATATGCTAGATATAAAAATTAATATAGTAAACAAAAATGAATTTAAAACTTACCAAAATGAAATTGAAAAGATTTTTGAAGAAAATTTTTTTAAAAATGGAGGTATGTTGTATTCTGATGATTTTATGATAAATTCAGATTTTATGGTTGTTGCCAAAATGCAAAACAAAGTAGTAGCATATATGGCTATTTCTAAACTTACTGAAAATGAATTGGATAGAAAATACGAGATATATCAAGAAGAACCAATTATGCAACATAGTATAGTAATAAAACATTTAGTGGTAAGTCAAGAATATCGAAGACAAAAAATAGCAACAAGACTATTTCAATATATTAAGGAATATGCAAATAAAAATGAAATAGATTATTTATATTTATGGACAACACCAGATAATCTTATTGCTATTAATTTTTATGAGAAACAAGGATTTTACAAAATGGGAGATTATAAACCAACAGATGGAGAATTTCAAGGTTTAAATGGATTTCATTCTATTATGATGGTATATAAAAGGAAAGAAAGTGAGGAACAACTGTAAATGTTAGTAAAAAACAATTATAATGACTGTCTAACAAATTTGGCATGTTCCATTCAAAAATATTTTGGAATAAAACCAAAGCATAATACAATGCCATACATTGACGAATTATTACAAGAAAAGAAACCTCAAAATGTAATATTAATGTTATTTGATGGTATGGGGTCAAGAATATTAGATAGAACATTAGGTAAAGACACATTTTTTGGCAAAAATAAGAAAAAAGAAATTACAAGTGTGTTTCCTGCTACCACAACGGCTGCTACAACGTCAATTCGAACAGGACGAAATCCTATTGAGCATGGTTGGCTTGGTTGGAATATGTATATGGCTCCAATTGATAAAACAATAACTTTATTTCGCAACAAAGAAAAGGGAAAAGATGAAATAAGCGAGGAATTTTTAAAAGTAAAAGACAAATTATTGCAAAGAACCATAGTAGATGAAATAAACGAAAATACCCCATATTGTGCTATGGAATTAATTCCTTTTGGCGAAAATAAATATAATGATTTAGATGAAATGTTAGAAATTATAGAAAAAGAATGTTGCCAAGAAGGAAAGAGATACATTTATGCCTATGATGATGAACTAGACCATACGATGCATGATTTTGGAATAGAAGATAGCAAGGTAAAAGAATTAATTGAGATAAGAAATAACAAAGTAGAACAATTGTGTCATAAATTAAAGGATAGTATCGTAATAATTGTAGCAGACCATGGACATAAAGAGGTAGAACCTATTTTTTTAAAAGATTATCCGAAGATAATGGAAATGCTAGAAAGGACTACTTCCATAGAACAAAGAGCAGTATCTTTCAAAATAAAAAAGGAGAAAAAAGAACAATTTGTCAAAGAATTTAATCAAAATTTTGGTAAAGACTTTAGTCTATATTCACAGTCAGAAATAATAGAAGCTCATTTATTTGGAGAGGGAGAAGAAAATGAATTGTTTAGAGAAGCTATCGGAGATTTTATGGCAATAGCAGAAAATTCTAATAAATGCATCATAACAGATGGAGATAAGGTAGTAAAGTCACAACATGCAGGCTATACAGATGATGAAATATATGTGCCATTGATTGTTGTAGATAAATGTAGTTAAGGAGATGAGATGAAATGGAAAATCAGAATATAGTAATCGGAATTGAAGGTACAGTAGGAGCAGGAAAGACGAGTATTTGTAGACAATTATTAGGAAAAATCGAAAACTCAATTCTATTACATGGAGGAAACATATATAGAGCAATTGCCTATGGAATAGCAAACTCACACCTAAATAAACAGGAAATGAAAAAGATTGATGCCTTTGAAATTATGAAACAGTTGGAAATTGAAATTAAGTTAGAAAACAGAGAAACAGTAGTATATAGTAAAGGAAAACAGATAGAAGAAAAAGATTTACAATCAGACAAAATATCTATGTTAGTATCACAAGTAAGTAATGTAGCAAAGAATGAAAAATTATATCAACTAGGAAAAGATTTAATCGACAAATTTAGAAAAGATTATCATGTCATATTATCTTCAAGAGATATTGTCAAAATGTATCCAGAGTTTACATACCATTTCTTTATAGATGCTTCCATTGAAGAAAGAGTAAATAGAAAATATAGACAATATAATAAGGAAATCGAAAAAGAAAAGATAAGAGAAATGATAGAAGAAAGAGATAGATTACAAGAAAAATCAGGTTATTATAAGATATATCCGAAAACACAAGTAATAGACGTTACCAATTGTAAAACGCCAGAAGAGTCAGCGGAAAAGGTATTTCAAAAAATAGAGAAATTTAGAGAGGAAAATAGATAAAATGAATTTGTTAGGAATAATAGTATCCTATTTATATATAGGAATTGTAATAATAGGTGCGAAAATATTTAATAAAAAGGGAATTGAATTTAGTAGAAAATTTATACATATTATGTTAGGAAATTGGTGGTTCATAGCCATGTACTTCTTTACTAATGTCTGGTTTGCAATGTTTGTTCCAGTTACTTTTGTAATTATAAATTATGTGTCTTATAAGAAAAACTTGATAAAAGTAATGGAAAGAGAAGAAAACGATGGAATAGGAACAGTCTATTATGCAATTGCATTATTAATATTAACGGCTGTATCGTTTGGAATATATAAAGAGCCGTTGTTAGGGCTAATTCCTACTTTAACGATGGCATATGGCGATGGATTTGCAGCTGTGTTCGGAAAATTGATAAAAAGTAAAAAATATAAAATTAGTGGAGCCAAAAAATCCTATGCTGGTTCATTTACCATGTTTTTCATTACAACTTTGCTAATTGGTGGATATTTAGTATTAAAATATAACCAAGTATTTTGGCAAACAGCCCATTGGCCACTTATAACGGTAATGATGGCATATTGTATAACGGGAATAGAAGCGGTATCAAGCAAAGGATTAGATAATATAACGGTTCCAATTAGTACTTTGTTGATGCTTATATTAATATAAATGATTAAATAAGCCTAAAAAACAAGATGATAAGAGAAAATATGACAATATGTGTTAGAAGAAAGTGAGTTAAAAATAATATGAATAATGAAAACATATCTGAATTAAAGCCTGTTAATGAAGAGAACAATGATTTAATAGATATTGATAAAATATACGATGATATTAGAAATAAAATTATTGTTGCACGAGGTAAAATGCTAAAACATATTGATACAACTATGGTTGAGGTTTATTGGTATGTTGGGAAAATAACGTATGAATTATCTGGAAGCTGCTACAAGGCAAGTTATGGAAAAAAGATAATAGAAACGTTATCAGTCAAGCTAACCAATGAATTTGGAGGAGGCTTTTCACCAGTTAGCATTAGAAGAATGCGAAAATTTTACGAAATGTATCCAATTTGGTCGGCAGTGCCGACCGAATTAAGTTGGTCACATTTTCAAGAACTAATAAGGATAAATAGAAAAGAAGAAAGAGAGTTTTATGAAATTGAATCAGTTAAATCCAATTGGGGTTATAGAGAATTAAATAGACAAATAAACACAAAACTATATGATAGATATTTAATATCGCCAGATAAAAATAAAATTATGGTAGAGGCAACAAAAGGTCTAATTGAAAAGCAACCAGAAGAACTTTTAAAAACCCCTTATATTTTTGAGTTTGCAGGGTTAAAAGAAAATAGAAATTATTTAGAAACGGATTTAGAAAAAGCATTACTATCACATTTAACAGAATTTTTATTAGAACTAGGACGAGGATTTTCATTCGTAGCTAGTCAACAAAGAATTAAAGTTGGCTCTGAATATTATTATCCTGATTTAATATTCTATAACCGTCTTGCAAAATGTTTTGTAATAATAGATTTAAAAATTGGAAAACTAACTCATCAAGATATTGGACAAATGCAAATGTATGTAAATTATTATAAAAAAACTCAAATGATAGATGGAGAAAATGAGCCAATAGGAATATTATTATGTGCTGATAAAGATGACGCTGTTGTAGAAATGACATTAGGAGACGATATAAAAAATGTTTATGCTTCAAAATATTTAACCTACTTGCCAACGAAAGAAGAATTGATTAAGATTATTAAAGATGAGAAAGAATTGATTGAACTAGCAAAAGAAAATGAAAAAGAATAATATATAAGGCGTTTAAAGTGACAGGGATTACGGGTTCACGGAAAAACCTTTACGATGGCAAAGTATTTTGTTTTCTATTATGACCAACACCAAGAATGGCTTTATTTAGCCACTTTTAGTCCCTTTTAGTTTTATTTAGTTTAATAAAAAATGACTAAATAAGCCTAAAAAAACTAAATAAAACTAAACAAACAAAAAAAGTTTGTGACCTAATTCGTGTAAAATTCGTGAAATGAAAATATTGATTTTGAAAATTTACAAAAAAGTTTATTAAAAATTGTCGTCAGTGTCGACCGAATTTATTCAAGTAATTTCAATAAATATTTCAATATATATTTTAAATAAATAGCAATCTTGATATAATAAATAAGGAAAAGAAGGTGATTTTGATTGAATAATAAATTTCAAGAAGATGAAATAACAGAATTAAAAAAATCTACAAGCGAATTAAAAGAAGCAATAGTATCAATTGTTTCTATATTAAATAAACATAGACATGGAAAACTATATTTTGGAATAAAAGATGATGGAACAGTAGTAGGGCAAGAAGTTAGTGGAAAAACACTAAGATATATTTCAGAAGTTATTTCAAATAAAATAGAGCCAAAAATCTATCCAAAGATAAGTAATGTAAAAATAGAAGATAAAGATTGCATTTTAGTAGAATTTGAGGGAGAAGATGTTCCTTATTTTGCAGATGGAAGAGCATATATAAGAGTAAGTGATAGAGACCAAAAACTTTCTATTTCTGAAATGAGAAAAATATTTCTGAAAACAGAAAATGAAAATGAAAGTTGGGATTCAAGAATTTCAGACAAAACAATCGAAGATGTTAATGAAGACATATTGAAGGATTATATAGAAAGAGCAAATAAAGCTAAGAGAATACCATTTCAATATACCAATAAAGAAGATGTTTTAAACAAGTTAGGATTATTAAAAGAGAATAAATTATTAAATGCAGGAAAGGTTTTATTTTGCGATAATAATAATGTAGAACTTCAAATGGCGATTTTTGCAACAGATACCAAAACGACATTTATCGATATCGATAAAGTAGGGGGCAACATTTTCGACTTAATAAAAATAGGACAAGAATACATTAGAAAAAATATTATATGGAATGTAAAGATAACGGATAAAAGAGAAGAATATCCAGAAATCCCACTAGATTCTATAAGAGAGGCTATTATAAATAGTTATGCACATAGGCTATATCAAGACCCTAAAGGAACTGAAATTTCAATATTTAAAAATAAAGTAGAAATATATAATCCTGGAACATTCCCAGAACAATATACACCAGAAGATTATATACAAAATAGGGCGCATTCAGTGTTTAGAAATCCGATAATTGCTAATATTTTATACAAATCAAATGATACAGAAACTTATTCTTCTGGAATAAGAAGAATATATGAAGAATGTACAGAAAATCAAGTAAAAGTAGAGTTTAGAAAAGAGAAAATAGGATTTACCATAATTTTTTATAGAAAAAATTACGAACAAGAAAATGAAGTTAGTAAAAATGTCCCTGTAAATGTCCCTGTAAATGTCCCTGTAAATGTCGACTTGAATATTACAGAAGAAAGCATATTGAAAATAATTATGAAAAATCCAAAAGCTACTCAAATTTCAATAGCAAATCAATTAAAAGTTTCCGAAAAAACAGTAAAAAGAAATATTAGCAAGTTAAAAGAAAAAGGGATTATTGAAAGAATAGGAGCCGACAAAAATGGATATTGGAAAGTTATTAATAATTAGGAGGAAAAAATGTTTAAATTACACTCAGAATACAAGCCAACAGGCGACCAGCCACAGGCAATTGAATATTTAAGTAAGGGAATACAAGAAGGCAAGAAATTCCAGACACTTCTAGGGGTTACGGGTTCACGGAAAAACCTTTACGATGGCAAACATCATTGAAAAAGTACAAAAACCAACCTTAGTATTGGCACATAATAAAACACTAGCTGGACAATTGTACTCTGAATTCAAAGAATTTTTCCCAGAAAACAATGTGGAGTATTTTGTTTCATATTATGATTATTACCAGCCAGAAAGTTATATTCCATCAACAGACACTTTTATTGAAAAAGACTCTTCAGTTAATGATGAAATAGACAAATTGCGTCATTCAGCAACCTTATCATTATTTGAAACAAAAGACGTCATTATTGTGGCATCTGTTTCCTGTATTTATGGATTAGGAGACCCAGAAGATTACCAAGAGATGACATTATCTTTGCGAGCAGGAATGAGTAAATCGCGAGATGAGGTTTTGAAAAAATTAGTGACTATGCAATATACTAGGAATGAAATTGATTTCAAAAGAGGAACCTTTAGAGCCAAAGGAGACATTGTAGAGATTTATCCATCTGACCAATCCGAGTCGGCTGTTCGTGTGGAATTCTGGGGAGATGAAATTGAAAAAATCACAGAAATCAATCCATTAACAGGAAAATCCATAGGAAACAGAAAGCATATCCTAATTTCTCCTGCCTCTCACTATGTAACAACAAAAGATAAAATGGAAAAAGCGATTTGTACCATTGAAAAGGAAATGGAAGAAAGAGTAAAATACTTCAAATCACAAAATAAATTAATTGAAGCCCAAAGAATAGAAGAAAGAACCAATTTCGACATTGAGATGATGCGAGAAACAGGCTTCTGTTCTGGTATTGAAAACTATTCTAGGCATATCAGCGGAAGGGAAGCAGGGAGCCCACCTTACACCTTATTTGATTACTTCCCAGATGACTTTTTATTAATGGTGGACGAGTCTCATGCAACCATTCCACAAGTAAGAGCTATGCACAATGGAGATAGAGCAAGAAAAGAATCGCTTGTTAATTATGGTTTTCGTTTGCCATCTGCCTTTGATAATAGACCTTTAAAATTTGAAGAATTTGAACAAAGACTCAACCAAGTTATCTTTGTAAGTGCAACCCCTGCTGATTACGAAAAAGAACAAAGCCAAAAAAATGTAGTAGAACAAATTATAAGACCAACTGGGCTATTAGACCCTATCATACAAGTAAAACCAGTTACCAACCAAATAGATGACCTATTAGAGCAAATTCGTATTCGAGTGGAAAAAAAAGAAAGAGTTTTAGTTACAACATTAACCAAAAAAATGGCAGAAGATTTAACCGAATATTTAAAAGGATTAGACATAAAGGTAAATTATATGCATTCTGATACCAAAGCATTAGAGAGAATGGAAATTATAAGAAATCTTAGACTTCGGAGAATTTGACGTTTTAGTAGGTATCAATCTTTTAAGAGAAGGACTGGATATACCAGAAGTTTCTTTGGTAGCTATCTTGGATGCCGATAAAGAAGGATTTTTACGTTCTGAAAGGTCATTAATCCAAACCATAGGTCGTGCAGCTAGAAATACCAATGGAACCGTTATCATGTATGCCGATGAATTAACAGATAGCATGGAAAAAGCAATTACAGAGACAAACCGTAGAAGGAAAATTCAAGAGCAATACAATGAAGAACATGGCATTACACCAAAAACAATTCAAAAATCAGTGCGTGACAATATTGCCATGACAATGGTAGAAGATATTAGCGTAGAATATAAATTAGAAAAGAATGAAAATATTGAAGAAGTTATTGCAGAATTAACAGACCAAATGCTACAATTAGCGAGTGATATGGACTTCGAAAAAGCAGCAGAATTACGTGATAAAATTAAAGAACTAGAAAAATTATTGTAACCATTTAAATTATTAAAAAGATAAAGGAGGAAAAGAAGATGGAAATTATATGGGCGGTTGGAAATTCATTTTGGTTTCAAGCCATGATTAAACTAATTTTAGGATTTATATTAGCAGGAGTTATAGGGTTAGAGCGTTCTTCTTGGAGCAAACCGGCAGGATTTAGAACGCATGCCTTAGTAGGAATTAGTAGTGTATTAGTCATGTTATGTGGCGAATATCTATCAAGAATTTATGATATGGACCCATCCAGAATACCAGCACAACTATTATCTGGAATAGGGTTTATTGGTGCAGGAACCATTTTAAGAGATGGCTTTAATGTAAAAGGATTAACAACAGCAGCAGGGTTATTATCTGTTACTTGTATTGGATTAAGCATTGGAGCAGGTTTCTATTTAGGAGGAATTGTAACTACTTTAATCGTATATATTATCTTATCCTATTCCTATAAAATATCTGACAAATTAGACCATTTTGACATATTAGAACTAGATATTAAAATTACAAAAGAAATGGAAGATACGTTAACTGCGATTGAAGATGTTTTGACAAAATGTGAAGTAGAAATCAAGCAAATGAAACGACTAAGAAAAGAAGAAAAAGATGACACTGGTGAAACAATACACATTGTGGGGCACTATAATAAGAAAGGCTCTAAAAAGAATGAATTGTTACGAAAATTGGCTACCATTGAAAACATTGGAGAAGTATTACAAGAGGAAGAATAAAGGGACATTTTAAAATAACAAACATATCATATACAAGGTGATAGATATGTTATTTTTTAAAGAATTATATGAAGATGCAAAAAACATAAAAGAAAAAGACCCAGCGAGCCGAAATATTTTAGAGGTAATTATTTTATATCCAGGGTTTCATATTCTTGTATTTCATAGGTTAGCCCATTTTTTATACCGTCATAAGCTATTATTTTTGGCGAGATTTATCTCACAAATAGGCAGATTTTTTACTGGAATTGAAATTCATCCAGGTGCTAAAATTGGAAGGCGATTATTTATTGACCATGGCATGGGAATTGTAATAGGAGAAACAGCAACTGTGGGAGACGATTGTACGATTTATCATAATTCAACCTTAGGGGGAACAGGAAAAGATAAGTATAAAAGGCATCCAGACATTGGAAATCATGTTATGGTGGGAGCAGGGGCAAAGGTGCTTGGTCCAATTCAGGTAGGAAACTACGTAAAAATTGGAGCCAATACTACTGTGCTAAAAAATATACCTGATAATGTAACTGTTGTTAGATGTAATGAAATTGTAAACAAAAAGTAATTGTGCCAAAAGGGACGGACCTTCTTGGCACACAAATTTTATAAATGATATAAATTTCCTTCTGTCAAAGTTTTTACTCTTTTTAAGGTTCTTTCGTCTGTTGATTGTAAAGCATTTTCAATAAATTCTGGATGATTAATCAAGAAATTTCTCATCGTTTCATATGGGTCATGATAAAATCCTTTTAACATTTCTAATTGACCTTCATTGATAATTCCTAATTCAAAAGCTTTTTCAAAAAGTGCATTATCTACTAAAGCAAGAGGTATAGTCTGAATACCTTCTTTTTCTAATACTTCTGTTCCACCTTGTTTTCTATCTACCACATAGCAAGTCCATAGTAATTTTCCATTCAGATTTTTAACAGCAGGTATCCAAGAACGAACATAGTTTGAAGCAGCTGTTACTAAATCAGATGCATTTAACACGGTTTTTCCTTCAATATCTGTTATTTTTTCAGTGGAAGAAAAGTCATAAGGACTAACAAAGGCTTCCATGTCTTTAAATAAAGTAAGATGAGGCTTTTTCAATAGATAAGCAATCATATTAGAAAAATACCAATCTCTTCTTTCTCCACCAGAAATGTAATCAATTTCATCGATATTAACATTGTCTGTGATGGCTTTTATCATAGTGTCTATCGTATATTTGAAGATTTTATTGTTTTCATATTGTACCAAAACTTTGTCAAAAACTTTTTTTGGCAAATTAACTCTATCGGCTAATAAAGTATCAATATAAGATAAAAATTCGGTTGCTTCTGCTTCGTTTCCATATAGGAAATGGGTGTTTACAAAGTATGGTGAGATGGTTCCTGAGGTTAAGAAAAATGGTTTGTTTTCTTCACAAAATTTTACGGCTTTTGTTTCAAATAAGTA
>CANPHV010000033.1 GCA_947573965.1 uncultured Clostridium sp. | reverse complement strand
ACTTAATTTATATAAAAATCTATCAAACTATATAATTCACGGATTCAGGATTATATATTGTTTTACATAAAATTTCAACTCTTTTTTGTCGAATTTGAAAAAAAGATTGATTTTTTTAGTATTTGTATATTATAATACATTTGAAATGTGAAATTTATAAATTGTGAGGTTTCTATGGAAAAAGAAAAAATATTTATTTCTCACGGCGACCTAATTTTAGACAAAATCTACGATGACAATCTAAACTTAATAAAGCAAGATGGTGGTGGTTGTAATTGGAATGATTTATATAATTTAAGCCTTATGGGAGAAACTTGCTATGCAATTGGTTCAAAAGGAAATGATGAAGAAGGCGAATTTGCCATGCAAACGTTAGCAACCGCTAACATTAATACAGATAATATTGTAACAGAGAATAAAAGAACTAACATTATGAATATTATCATTCCTCAATCTAATTTAAAAGACAATTCTATTTTGCATTCTTGGTATTCGCCAATCACAAATGAATATACTATGAATTTTTCAAATAATTTACCAACTAGTTTGCCAAAAGAATTAGAAGATAAACAATTATATATTATCTTAGATAAATTCTTACCCATTAACCTTAAATTTTTACAAAATATCCAATCACAAAATTGTAAAATATGTTTAGACGTAGGTCATATTCGTTTTTTCGAACATTTCACTAAACAGTACCTAATCCAATTTTTTGAGATGGCGCATTTCATCCAACTAAATAGTAACGTCACGGACTTACTATTTGAGAGATTTGATGTTCAAAATGAAATCGAATTTTTTCAACTTTTTCATTTTGATTTGTTAGTGCTAACCAAAGGAAAAAAGGGGGCAACCTTTGTCTTTTACGAAAATAATGAAATAAAAATCCTAGACAAGCAACCAGAAGTAATTGCCACTATTGTTGATTCTTCCGGTGCTGGTGATGCCTTTTTCTCAACTGTCATCAAAGAATATGCTTATTGTAATAAAATCGATACTGATTTTGTTAACCATACTTTTCAACTTGCAAATCAAGCTTCAAGAAATGTTATTTCACAAGTTGGAAGTCGTATAAACAAAAATAACAATTAAAGGGAGGAAATTATGAAAAACTTTGACGTATCTATCATCATGGGAAGTGACTCTGATTTACCAATCATGAAAGATTGTGCTAAATTTTTAGAACAAATGGGAATTTCTTATGAAATGAAAATCCTTTCTGTTCATCGTACTCCAGAAAAAGCAACCGAATATGCTAAAACACTAAAAGAAAATGGCGTAAAAGTAATCATTGCTGGTGCAGGAGGTGCTGCTCATCTACCAGGTGTTTTTGCAGCGATGTTACCAACCATTCCAGTTATTGGTATTCCAATTCAAACCAAAACATTAGGTGGTGTAGATTCTTTATACTCTATTGTTCAAATGCCTTCTGGTATTCCAGTTGCTACCGTTGCTATTAATGGAGCTAAAAATGCTGGTATTTTAGCAACTTCTATTTTAGCAGTAGGAAATGAAGAATTAAAAAATAAATTAGCTGATTTTAAAAATTCTTTAAAAGACGCTGTGTCTGCCAAAGATGAAAAATTACAAGAAATAGGATATGAAGCTTATTTAAACAATAAATAAAAATAGAGGTGGTTTTAAAATGAAAAAAATTAGTAGTGGTAAAGTTCGTGAAATTTATGAAGTAGATGATGACAAACTTTTACTTGTTGTATCTGATAGAATTTCTGCTTTTGATTATATTTTACCTAGTCCTGTTCCTAACAAGGGAAAGATTTTAAATCAAATTTCTGCTTTTTGGTTTGATTTTATTAAAGATATTATTCCAAATCATGTTATATCAACCGACTTAAAAGATTTTCCAGAAGAATTTCAAACCGAAGAATTTGAAGGTAGAAGTATGTTAGTTAAAAAATTAAAAATGATACCAGTTGAATGTATTGTTAGAGGCTATATTACTGGTTCTGGATGGAAAAGTTACCAAGCAGATGGCACTGTTTGTGGTATTACTTTACCAGAAGGTTTACAAGAATCCGAAAAATTGCCTGAACCAATTTTTACTCCAACTACTAAAGCAGCAGAAGGTCATGACGAAAATATTTCTTTTGAAGAAGTTTGCCAATTGATTGGAGAAGATTTAGCAAAAGAATTACGTGCTAAAACGATTGAGATTTACTCAAAATGTGCTGAATATGCTGCAACAAAAAGTGTTATTATTGCTGATACTAAATTTGAATTTGGCGTTGATGAAAACGGTACACTAGTAATTGGAGATGAAGTGCTAACCCCTGATTCTAGTAGATTTTGGCCAGCTAATGATTATGAAGTAGGAAGAGGTCAAAAAAGTTTTGATAAACAATATCTTCGCGATTGGATGAAGTCTACTGGTTATGACCCAGAAGCTGGTATCCCAATTCCTGATGAAGTAATTAATACAACTGTCAATAAATATAAGGAAGCTTATAAAATTCTTACTGGAAAAGAATTCTAGTTTCAAAAGAAGTTCTAGTTTTAGAACTTCTTTTTATTAACGATTAAATTTATCTTTATTTTGTTTGAAAAATTCATAATAAACTTTCATGTTTTCTAATTCATACCATTGTTTAGTTATAACAGGTATGGCATCTAAATCATATATTTTAGCCTCTGGAATCGATAACAAAAAGGGAGAGTGTGTAGCTATGATAAACTGACAGTTAAAAAATCGACTTAGTTCTAATATTAATTGTATTAATTCAATTTGAAACTTTGGTGCTAAACTATTTTCTGGTTCATCCATTAAATATAAGCCTTTTTCTTTTAATTCTTTATCAAAAAATTCTAATGCTGTTTGTCCATTAGAAAATTCTCTTGCATTTTCTTCTACTCTACTTTTTATGAATTTACTTTGTGTTTTCTTTCTTGTTTCAACTGAAAAGCTCAAAGTTTCTAAAGAAGTATAATCAATGGGATTATATTTATATTGCTTATATTGTCCTTGCAAAACTTCTCTTTGTCTATTTCTCTCTTGATTTTCTTCTCTTTTTAGTAATATATTTTGGAATATGTCTTCACTACCAATCATTTTACTTCCTAAAGGAATGTCATTTTCTAAATAAAATTGACAGTTATTTATATATTCATCAAAATATTCCGTTTTTACTAATTTATTTTTTCTATTGATGGTCTGTTTGTCTCTATTAATTGTTTCAGTTATAATATTAAGTAAAGTCGATTTTCCAGAGCCATTACTTCCATAAAAAATGGTAATTGGCTCAAATTCTATGTAATTAAACTTTTTTTGTAAAAATACATGAAAAGGATATCCGCTCCAATCTTCTTTATCTAATAATTCAAATTTTTTTAAGTATATCACTTGTAATCACCTCTTTTTATTAACTCGCTTTTTTTATTAAATCTATCATTTCTTGGTTTTCTACTTTTGATATCGCAAAACATTTCTTACCTAAATCTTTCAAAGATGCTCCTATATGATATAGTTCTTTATCGTCTACTACCATAAATCTATCATGGAAACGGTTGGTTGTTGCTAACTTTAGTGTTGGATATTGTTGATTGAATTTATTGATATCTAATTTGCTTAATTCCATATTTTTAGATGTTAATATCACAACTTCTACTTCTTTGTTTTTCTTTGCCAACATTTTTAAAACACTGTCATTTATGTAGTTATCTATGATTAAAATCTTGTTTCTAGCAGTTTTTATTATATCAATTATTAAACTGTATGCATCATAAATTTGTCCTCCAAAAAATATTTTTTGTTTAAATTCTTCCTGCTTCTTATTTTGTAATTTATCGAATATCTCATCAAATTTCTTATCATATTCTAATAATTTTCCTTTTATTCCACTTATTTCTTGAAATACTTGTCCATTTAGCAATATAAATTTTCTCATTTCTATAAAAGCTTTAATAATATGAATACTTACTTTTATTGCAACTTCACTTTTCAATACGCCAGAAAGCATTGCTATTCCTTGTTCCGTAAATACATATGGTAGATACCTTCTTCCACCTCTCATATTATTTTTGTTTGAGGTTTCAAATTGAAACCTCAAACTTTCTAGTTCATCTTCTGTTATTTGAAAACAAAACTCTTCTGGAAATCTTTCAATATTTCGCCTTACTGTAAGATTTAATACTTTTGTTTTATAATGATATAGATTAGCCACATCACTATCTAACATGACTTGCTTTCCTCGTACTGTGTAAATTAAATTCTTTATTTTTTCCTGATTTACGATTGGCATTTCATTTTCCATATTTTCACATCCTTATTTTAAACTAGTTATAGTTTAAAACATTTGTTTGTAATTGTCAAGCTTTTTCTATCACTTTTCACAAAAAGCAAATCTAAGGCTCGTCATAATTATGTTCTAAAAAAATACAGTCCTAAAACTGTATTTTTTCAAACTTATCCTTATCAATATTCTTTGGCACTTCAATTGGATATTTTCCTGTAAAGCAACCATCACAAAAACCTTTAACTTTACAAGGTTTTGTAATTTCTCTTAAGCTATCTAAGCTTAAATATTCTAAACTATCTGCACCAATTTCCTGACGAATTTCCTCTACCGTTTTATTATGAGCAATCAAGTTTTCTCTTTTATCTACGTCTGTTCCAAAATAGCAAACGTCTACAAAGGCAGGTGATGCCACTCTAATATGAACTTCTTTTGCACCAGCAGCCTTCAAAGATTTAATAATTCTAGTAATCGTTGTTCCTCTTACAATAGAGTCATCCACCAAAACTATTTTCTTATCTTTTACTGTATGTTTCAAAGGATTTAATTTCAAATTCACTAATTTTTTTCTTTTATTTTGTGTATTTTGAATAAACGTTCTTCCTACATATTTACTCTTGATAAACACAATATCATAAGGAATTTTAGATTCCTTCGAATATCCTAAAGCTGCATCATTTCCAGAATCCGGAACCGATGCCACAATATCAGCATCCACTGGTACCTGTCTTGCTAAATATCTTCCTGCTTCTTCACGGAAAAGATGTACATTAATGCCATCTATGGTAGAGTCTGGTCTAGCAAAATAAACATATTCAAATACGCACAATCCTTTATTTTCATTTGGTAAAAACTTCTCGCTTTGTACTTCATTATTGGTAACAGTTACTACTTCTCCTGGCTCGATATCACGTTCAAAAGTTGCTCCCATAATATCTAAAGCACAACTCTCTGATGCAAATATAATATCTTCCCCAAAACGACCCATACAAAGTGGTCTAAATCCTTGTGGATCTCTTACTGCAATCAACTTTTGTGGTGATATTACTAATAGTGAATACGCCCCTTTTATGATTTTCATCGTATTTTTTACCGCTTCTTCAATCGAACCTGTTTTTAATCTTTCTCTTACAATGATATGGCAAATAATTTCTGTATCACTGGTAGTTGTAAAAATCGCACCTTGTTCTTCCAATTCTTTTTTTAGTTCCACTGCATTGGTCAAATTTCCATTGTGTACAATGGCTAAGTTTCCTTTTTTATGTCTTACCACCATTGGTTGGGCATTTTCTTTTTTACTTTCTCCTGTTGTTGAATAACGTACATGACCTATCGCCATTTTTCCTTGTGGCATTTCCCTTTGAACTTCTTTTGTAAACACTTCAGAAACTAGCCCAACATCTTTATGAAAATGAATAATTCCATCTTCATTAATCGCTACACCACAGCTTTCTTCTCCCCTATGTTGCAAAGCAGAAAGTCCTATACAAACTTGTCCAATTAAATCCTCTTTTGCCTCTTTGGCATAAATTCCAAATACACCACATTCTTCTTTTAATTCATCAAACATTTCTTTATCCTTCCTTTTTCTTACACTTGCCTCCCCTAATCATTGACTTTGCACGATATTCATGCTAAACTACTTATATAAATTAGGAGGTAATATTATGTATCATTTAGTTGTCTTTGCTTCTGGCAATGGTTCTACCTTACAAGCTATCATCGATAGTATTCAAACCAAAAAACTTGAAGCACAAATTGATTTAGTTGTTTCAGATAATCCCGATGCCTACGCTCTTAAAAGAGCAGAAAATAATCATATTGCAACCCATACTATACAAAGTAAAAACTTTGCTACTAGAGATTTAGAATTATCTCGTATCCTTTCTAATTACTCTGTTGACCTTATTGTCCTTGCTGGCTATCTAAAAATGATTGGTCCTAAACTTCTTGAAAACTATACAATTATTAACACACATCCTTCTTTACTACCTAAGTTTGGTGGTAAAGGTATGCATGGTATGCATGTACATGAAGCTGTTGTTCAAGCCAAAGAAAAAGTCACAGGTGCTACCATCCATTTCGTCAATGAAGAATACGATAAGGGAAATATCATTTGTCAAACACAAGTTGAAGTTCTCCCTACTGACACAGCAGAAACAGTATCTCAAAAAGTACAATCTGCTGAAAAAATCCAATTAATCGAAGTACTAAATCGTTTTGTCAATCATGAGATAGGGATTTAAGGACTTTCCTTAAAATCCCTGTTTTTTAATGCTCGTAAATTTCTCCAATGTCTTTTCTGTAATCTAATTTTTCGTCAATATTGTTTTCTATTGCTTCATATGCCTTTTGTTTCGCTTCTTCTAATGTACTTCCATTGGTAAAAATACCCAATAATCTTGAAGTTCCAACAGACATATAACGGTCACCTTCTACTGGTTTTGTACTTGCAAAATAAATTTTTGCCCCTTTTTCTTGAATTGCTTTTGTATTTAAAGTAAATTCTATTGGCTCTGCATTTTGAATTGCATAATCTGGGCTTACTACATACACCATAAAGGTATAGTCTTTTTTGAATTTACAATTTTCAGTTGATAATTTTTGCTCCCAAATGTTTTCCATTACTTCAGCAAATGGTGTTTCTAATGAATTTAAAACATTAATTGCTTCTGGGTCTCCAAATCTTGCATTAAATTCTATAAATTTAATTCCTTCTTTGCATTTGAAGAAACCACCATAGATAACACCTGTAAATTCTAGACTATCTTTATTGACTAATTCAACGGTATCTTGAATTAATTTAGCACATACGTCTACGTCTTTTTGCTCTAAAAATGGTAGTAATCCATTTTCAAAACTTAGGCATCCCATACCTCCTGTTCCTGGTCCTTTATCTTCATCAAAACGATATGGATAATCAAAAGTAGTTGGTGTTACCACAATATTTTTTCCGTCCGTTAATGCCATAACGGTAAATTCTCTACCTTCTACTTTATCTTGTACAATAACTTTTCCATCAGATTCTAAGCATGATTTTGCATATTCAAAACCTTCTTGTTTTCCTTTAAAATGGATGCCTCCTACTTTAACACCTTTTCCACCAGTTAACCCTTCTGGCTTTACAACAAAGCTATCATCTTCATAATTTTTCATTACTTCTTCTAATTTTGCTAAGTCAAAAATTCTTTCATTCTTAATAATCATTTCTGGTGCTAATTTTTCTACTATTTCTAAGGCATAGGTTTTACTCCACTCTACTTTAGCCCCTTTAGAAGTTGGTCCAAAGGTTTTTAACCCTAACTCTCTTGCTAAGTCAATCATTCCTTCTTGTAATAAATTATCTTGGCTAACAACACAAGCTTCAATACCTTCTTCTTTTACAAATTTTT
Organism: uncultured Clostridium sp.; assembly: GCA_947573965.1. Classification (GTDB taxonomy): domain Bacteria; phylum Bacillota; class Clostridia; order TANB77; family CAG-508; genus CAG-269. The sequence continues at coordinate 6,842 of CANPHV010000033.1, read as the reverse complement.
TTACTAATTCTTTGTCAAATGGGTCTCCTATGATATATTTTCCTTTTGACTTTTCTACTTCTGCTACAATTGATGGGTTAGCATATGGTAAAATAGCATAAACTGCAAATCCTTTTCCTATTTGTTCTGCTAATACTGCCTCACGTCCACCATTTCCTAATAATAAACATTTTTTCATACTTTTTCTCTCTCCTTCATACTTGATTTGAGACAAGAGGGACAGGTCTCATTTGTCTCATAACCTTTCCTTCTTTACTCTTTTTTACTCATTTCATTTATGAGACAAATCAGACCTGTCCCTCTTGTCTCATTTCTCAAACGTTTACTTCAACTTCTTCCTCACTGATTAAGTCTCTATATTTTTCTAAAACAGGATTAACATTATCTGCTATAAAGTCTTCTACTTGTTTTGGTGCTCTTCCACATAAGTGGTCTGGATTTAAGGCTTGCATGATTTCTTCTTTGGTTAGTCCAAAGGTTTCGTCATTAGCAATTCTATCTACTAAATCATTTGGCTTTCCGAGTTCTTTTACTTGTTTTCCTGCTTCCATTGAGTAAATTCGAATCTTTTCATGTAGTTCTTGTCTGTCTCCACCTTTCAAAACAGCATTCATTAAGATTTCTTCGGTTGCCATGAATGGTAATTCCTGCATCATGTTGGTTTTGATTACATTTTCATAGACTACTATGTTTTTAGAGATATTAGCATATAAAATCAAAATGGCATCTACTGCTAAAAAGCTTTCTGGTACGCAAATTCTTTTGTTAGCAGAGTCATCTAATGTTCTTTCTAACCATTGTGTTGCGGCTGTAATACTAGGGTCCATGGTTAATGTCATAACGTGTCTTGCTAAAGAATTAATTCTTTCACTTCTCATTGGATTTCGTTTATAGGCCATTGCAGAAGACCCAATTTGACCTTTTTCAAAAGGTTCTTCTAATTCTTTTTCATGTTGTAATAATCTCATGTCATTCGCAAATTTAGAACAACTCCCAGCAATTTGTGATAAAACATTTAATACTCTTGTATCCAATTTTCTGGTATAAGTTTGTCCGAGATACGGCATAAACTTTTTCAAATCCCATTTTTTCAGCGATTTTACCATCAATTTGTTTTACTTTTTCTTCGTCTTTAAATAATTTCATAAAGCTTTCTTGGGTTCCAGTAGTTCCTTTACAACCTAATAATTTCATATGACTTTGCACAAATTCTAATTCTTCTAAATCTTCTAACAAGTCTTGTAGCCATAAAGTTGCCCTTTTTCCAACAGTTGTTAATTGGGCTGGTTGAAAGTGTGTGTATCCCAAACAAGTTACTCCTTTATTTTTAATCGCAAAGTTTTTTAAATTATTGATAACTAAAATTAATTTCTGTTTTACTATTTCCAACGCTTTTGTCATTAAAATGACATCTGTATTATCTGTTACATAGCATGAAGTAGCTCCTAAATGGATAATTGGTTTAGCGGTTGGACATTTTAATCCGAATTCGTAGACATGAGCCATAACGTCATGTCTACATTCTTTTTCTCTTTTGCTTACAATGTCATAATCGATGTTGTCTACATTTTCTTTCATTTCTTCGATTTGTTCATCTGTAATGTCAATTCCTAGTTCCTTTTCGGTTTCTGCTAATGCTATCCATAGTTTTCGCCACGTTGTGTATTTACTGTTATTTGACCATAATTGGTTCATTTCTTGACTTGCATATCTTCCTGATAACGGCGTTTTATATATATTGTTTTCCATCTTCGTTTCCTTCCTTCCCTTACGGTTCTAAATTATATAAATCATTTTCTTTTCCAAAAATTTCACAATTAGGATTAAATTTAGGGTTCATAATCAACAATAATTCCATCTGTCCTTCAAATACAAACTCTGTATTTGGTGGTATTTCAATAATATCTCCTTTATGTACTTTATATAATTCTTCCTTTATCTTAAATCTGCCTTGGCCTTGTATCACATAATAAATTTTGCTACTTTCTGTATTGGTATAATATTTATCATGCCCCTTATGTACTCTTTCTAGCGTTAAATTTCCTATTACCTCATTTTCCAAAGGACACACAAAACCATTTAATCCTTTTTGCTTAAAACTTGGTTCTTCTGGAAAACTTTTAATGTAAGTTTTCATATTCAATCTCCTTTATCTATAATAGTTAACCCCTGACCTAAATATCTTTTGGTCCATTTTTCCTGGCATATTCTTCAAAATCTCACGATAGCATCTTTCGCTATGTCCCATCTTACCTAATATTCTACCATCTGGGCTAGTAATCCCCTCAATACTATCGATAGAGCCATTTGGATTATAAGCTATATCATAAGTAGCATTTCCATCAAAATCAACATATTGTGTTGCAATTTGTCCCTTTTCAATCAATTGTTTTTTCAAATCCTCATTTACAATAAATCTTCCCTCTCCATGAGAAATTGGAACAGTAAATTGTTCTCCTAATTGTACTTCACTAAACCAAGGAGACATTTTGGAAACAACTTTTGTTTCTACCATCCTTGACATATGTCTTCCCATCGTGTTAAACGTTAATGTTGGTGCAGTTTCCTCCATTTCTCGAATTTCGCCATATGGTAATAAGCCTAGTTTTACAAGAGCTTGGAAACCATTACAAATTCCTAACATTAAGCCATCTTTTTCATATAAATGCTTATGGATTAAGTCTTTTAGTTTTGGATTTCTAAAGACCGCTCCTATGAATTTTCCTGAACCATCTGGTTCGTCTCCACTACTAAATCCACCTGGTAACATGATAATTTGTGCTTTTTCAATTTCTTTGGCAAAAACTTCAATTGACTCTGCTATGTTTTCTGGTTTTAAATTTTTAAATACGACCATATTCGCCATTGCTCCAGCATCTTCAAAAGCTTTAGCTGAGTCATACTCACAGTTCGTTCCTGGAAATACTGGAATAAATACGCGTGGTTTAGTAATTGGATTTTTTCTAGTAATTGTGCAAGTTTTATTACTTAAAATGTTATTAGCTTTTTTAGCTTCTTCTTTTACTTTGGTTGGGAATACTTTTTCTAATGGTTCTTCCCACATCGCAATTACTTTGTCTAGGTCAAAAATTACTTCGCTATTTACTACAATTTTTTCTTCTTTCGTTGTTGCTCCTAAAACTTCTGCTTTTTCTACTTCTACCCCTTCTTTTAGTTCGATGACAAATGAACCATAATATGGATAAAATAAATCTGGCAAGTCTTTTTCAAATTGAAATCCTATTTTGTTACCAATACAGCTTTTGGTCACCACGTCTGCTATTCCGCCATGGGTAATGGTACTAACAGATAATACTTTTTCTTGCTCAACCAAAGTGTGTATGATTTCATAATTTTCTTTCAAATCGTCAAAATCAATTATATCTTCTTGTCCCATTTTTGTTTTTAATAATACTACTTTAGAGCCTGCTTGTTTAAATTCGTTTGATACTACTTTTGTCGTATCGGTTTCTCCAATACAGAAAGATACTAAAGTTGGTGGTACGTCTAATTCGTTGTACGAACCTGACATACTGTCTTTTCCACCGATGGCTGCTATTTTTAATTCTTTTTGTACTAGATAAGCACCTAAAATAGCGGCTAATGGCTTGCCCCATCTAGTGTTATCATTTCTTAATTTTTCAAAGTACTCTTGCAAAGTTAAGTATGCTTTTTTATAGTCTCCTCCTAACGCTACATATTTTGAAACTGACTCGATTATGCTATATACAGCTCCATGGAATGGGCTCCAGCTTGCTAAGTTTGGATTATAACCATATGTCATAATCGTTCCACTGTCAGTATATCCTTTTAAGGTTGGGATTCTTGCTACCATCCCTTGCGCAGGCGTTAATTGATATTTTCCTCCAAATGGCATAATTACAGTATTTGCTCCAATGGTACTGTCAAAACGTTCTACTAATCCTTTTTGTGAACAACAATTTAAGTCCGTAATTGTCTGTTCCCATTTCTTTTTTAAGTTCTCTACTTTTTGTGGTTTAAAGTAAGATTTTTCTTCCTCTGGTTTTACCACTTCTACAGTCTGGTTTTTTACGTCCCCATTGGTGTCTAAGAACTCTCTTGCAATATCTACAATTAGATTTCCTCTCCAATACATTTTTACTCTTGGTTCTTCTACTACTTCTGCCACAATCGTTGCTTCTAAGTTTTCTTTTTCTGCAAACGCTACTAATTTATCTGCATCTTCTTTGGCTACTACTACTGCCATTCTTTCTTGTGACTCAGAAATAGCAAGTTCGGTTCCATCTAAACCTTCATATTTTTTAGGCACTTTGTCTAGGTTAATAACTAGTCCATCAGCTAATTCTCCAATAGCTACTGATACGCCTCCTGCTCCAAAGTCATTACATCTTTTTATGATTTTTGTTACTTCTCCATCTCTAAATAATCTTTGTACTTTTCTTTCTTCTGGTGCATTTCCTTTTTGTACTTCTGCCCCACAACTTGTTAGGGACTCACTTGTATGCGCTTTGGAAGAACCTGTTGCCCCTCCACAACCATCTCTACCAGTTTTTCCTCCTAATAAAATAACAATATCTCCTGGCTCTGGTCTTTTACGAACTACATTTTCTTTTGGGGCTGCACCTACTAAGGCTCCTATTTCCATACGTTTTGCTACATAACCATCATGGTAAATTTCTGCTACTTGACCTGTGGCAAGTCCTATTTGATTTCCATAAGAACTGTAACCTCTTGCTGCTTCATTGGTTAGTTTTCTTTGTGGTAATTTATTTGGCATTGTTTCTTCTACCGTTTTTCTTGGGTCTCCACAGCCTGTCACACGCATGGCTTGATACACATAAACTCTTCCAGATAGTGGGTCACGAATTGCTCCTCCTAAACAAGTAGCTGCTCCACCAAATGGTTCGATTTCAGTTGGATGGTTATGGGTTTCGTTTTTGAACATAATTAAGTATTCTTCTGGTTTTCCATCTACTAAAATATCTGCTTTGATGCTACATGCATTGATTTCTTCGCTTTCGTCTAATTCTTTCATATAGCCTGCTTTTTTTAGTTCTTTTGCTGCAATAGTTGCTACGTCCATTAAACAAATATCTTTTGCTTTTCTATTTTCATAAACTACGTCTCTTGCTTTTAAATAATCTTCATATACTTTTTTTAGTAAATCCCATTGAATGTCTAATACTTCTAGTTTAGTCAAGAAAGTGGTATGTCTACAATGGTCTGACCAGTAAGTATCTATCATTTTCATTTCAGTCATAGTAGGGTCTCTTTTTTCTACTTCTTTAAAATAGTTTTGACAGAATTGTAGGTCTGCAAAATCCATAGCAAATCCATATTTTTCGTAAAATTTGTGAGAATCTTCTTCTGTCATGTTGATAAAACCTTCTACAATTGCTACGTCATCTGGTTCTTCCATTTTGGTTTCTAAATTTTCTGGTTTTTCTAAAGAACACTCTCTAGAATCCACTTGATTAATCATATATTTTTTAATTTTTTCACATTGTTCTGCTTGTAAATTTCCTTGTAAAATATAGATTTTTGCTGATTTCGCGATTGGTCTGTTTCCTCCGGCTAGAATTTGCAAACACTCTTCTAAAGCATTTGCCCTTTGGTCAAATTGACCTGGTAAGAATTCAACACCAAATACATAGTCTTGGTCTTGGAATGGGTATTCTTCTACATAGCATTGGTCTACTTGTGGCTCTGAAAATACAGTGTTTTTGGCTTCTTCAAATGTTTTTTCATCCACCCCTTCTACATCATATCGATTTAAAATAATAATATTCTCTAGCTCTTTGATTTTTAGGTTTTCTTGAAGGTCTGTCATCAAGTCTTTTGCTTCTCCATCAAATCCTTCTTTCTTTTTTACATAAATTCTTTTTACTTCCATTTAAAACCTCCAATTGAGACAAAAGGGACAGGTCTCATTTGTCTCATATTTTTTGTCGTTTTTTATTTCTTTTTTATTTTTATTTATAATTATGAGACAAATAAGACCTGTCCCTCTTGTCTCAATTTTCTTTCTACTACTTCTCCAATTACATATGCTTTTTCGCCTTGTTGCTCTAATATTTCGATTGCTTTTTGGGCTTCTTCTTTTTTTATGATGATTGCCATTCCAATTCCCATGTTAAAGGTGTTGTACATGTCTCTTTCTGGAATGTTTCCTTCTTTTTGTATTAGTTTAAATATTGGCAATATTGGATAAGCGTTTTTGTCGATTTTTAGGGAAACATTTTCGTTTAACATTCGTGGCATGTTTTCGTAAAATCCTCCTCCTGTAATGTGTGAAATTCCTTTTACTGTCACGTTTTTTAATAATTCCAAAACTGGTTTTACATAGATTTTCGTAGGTGTTAATAAGGCTTCTCCTAAGGTCATTCCTAATTCTTCTTTGTATTCTTGGATGGTTTCTTCGTTGATGTTAAAGATTTTTCTGACAAGTGAAAATCCGTTAGAATGGACTCCTGAAGAGGCAATTCCAATGACTTGGTCTCCTATTTCTATTTTGCTATTGTCTATCATTTCTTCTTTTTCTACTACTCCAACAGAAAATCCTGCTAAGTCGTATTCGCCTGGTTGATAAAATCCTGGCATTTCTGCAGTTTCGCCTCCTACTAAACTACATCCTGCTTTTTTACATCCATCGGCTACTCCTTTGACTATGGTTGCTACGACTTCTGGTACGTTTTTCCCTAGTGCCATATAGTCTAAGAAAAATAATGGTTTGGCTCCACAACATATGATGTCATTGACACACATGGCAACACAGTCTTGCCCTATGGTGTCATGTTTGTTCATTAAAAAAGCCAACTTTAATTTGGTACCTACTCCATCTGTACCTGAAACTAAAATTG
>CANPHV010000032.1 GCA_947573965.1 uncultured Clostridium sp. | reverse complement strand
GGGACAACTTGATTAAAAGTCAAGTGCTCTACCACCTGAGCTAATAGCCCACATATGCGTTGCAAATCACAACGCCTTTATATTTTACTATGTTTTTGGGCACTTGTCAATACATTTGTAAAAAATTTTTGTCTTTTTTGTGAAATTTTGCAATTTTAATGATAAATCTTTTAGGCATTTAATTTTTCTACCAATTCTTCCACATCAATTCCATGTACAGCACAAGCCTCTTCTAGCGTTTCCATTTGAGAAGCTGGACACCCTAAACAATGCATTCCCATTTCTAATAAAATTTCTGCTTTTTCAGGTGCTTTTTCCAAAATCTCTCCTATTTTTGTATCTTTATTAAAATCCATTTTTCTTAACCTCCTTCATTATTTTGTAAATTTTATCATATTTTTTTAAAAAAGTATAGACAAATCGAAAAAAATATTGTATCATAATAAAAATTTCACAAAGGTGGTGATACATTATTTCAAAACAAATCGATTTCTTCTTTATTACCTTTATTATTTATCTTTTTATCACTTTGTATTCACTCTATACATTTTTTGATATCATTTTTTTCCATAATAAGCAAGGTTCTAAATTAAAAATCAAAAAAAATTCATTTTAGAAGGAGGTTTTTTCCATTTCACGCTATCAAAAAGAACTCTTTTTTCTCATTTTATTTTTCTTATTTCTAAGTTATCTTACCTATTCTTATCTCTATCCCGTCTTTACATCACAAGAAATTATTATCACTTATGGACTCCATCCCTTTGATATCTGTTCTAAAAACCCAGAATTATGGAAATTATTAAAAATTTTGTATCTAATTTGCTTTATTTTTTCAAGTTTTGTATTAGGGCATAGCATTTATGCTAGAATTTTAATGAAATTTTCTTTTTTTCAAAACACTCCTAACAAAAAAGAAAAGAAAAACCAACCTTCCTTCAAAACCGATGAACTTCAATTATTAATTGGAGAAGACTTCAATCATCAAAAAATTTACCTTCCAGAAAGTGGGCTTTATCAAAACTTTTTAATAACTGGAACCATAGGATCTGGAAAAACTTCAAGTGCTATGTATCCTTTTACAAAACAACTACTAGAATATAATTATTTTCATCCACAAAAGAAAATAGGAATGTTAATTCTCGATGTAAAAGGCAACTTCTATCAGCAAGTAAAGAATTACGCCAAACAATATAGGTTAGAAAAAGACTTAATTGTAATCGAATTAAAATCTAATATCTTTTATAATCCTTTACATAAACCCAATTTAAAATCCCAAGTACTTGCTAACCGATTAAAAAATATCCTTTTGCTCTTCTCAGAAAATAATAGTGAATCTTATTGGATTGATAAAGCAGAAGAAGTTTTAACAGAAGCTATTAAACTGTGCAGACTATATAACAACAATTACGTTACCTTCTTAGAATTACACAAATTGATAACCATTCCTACTTATTATCAAGAAAAAGTACAAATCCTACGAGATTTATTTATTCATGCTAAATTATCTCATGCTCAAATCTATGAATTAAATGCTAGTCTAAATTTTTTTCAAAAAGAATTTGAAAATTTAGACCCTCGTACAAAAGGAATTCTAATTTCAGAAATCACCCGTATTACCAATATTTTCGTCTCCGATTTTGATGTTATGACTACTTTTTGCGCCCCCCTTGAAAAACTCTCTTTCACTGGATTTTCAGAAGTAATCAAGCAAGGAAAAATCGTAGTTTTAAATATGAATTTGTCCGAATATTCCTCTTTGTCCAAAGTCATTGCCGCTTATTTAAAACTAGACTTTCAAACAGAAATTATCACTAGCTTATCACAACATACAAGCAAAACAACAGCCTTTATTTGTGACGAATATGATAAATATGTAACCAAATCAGACAGTGAATTCTTTTCCTTGAGCCGTGAAGCTAAATGTATTAATATTGTCAGCACACAAAGCTATTCCTCTTTGCGAGCAACACTAAAAGACGAAGCACAAGTAAAAGTTATCACTCAAAACCTAATTAATAAAATTTGGTTTCGAACCGATGATATTTTTACCATTGAAGAAGCACAAAAACAATTAGGAAAAGAAGAAAAAATGCGAACTTCTAAAAGTATTTCTGAAAGTGCTAAACAAACCCACTTTAATTATCTTACTAATACCCTAAATTCAGAAAATTCAAATATTTCTGAAACATATAGCACTTCTCTTCACAATGAATTCATATTTGAGACTAACTTTTTTACCCAAAACTTAGAAACCTTCTCATCACTTACTTTTTTATCTGACGGAAACAAAATATTTCTGCCACAAAAAACATTTATGTTTCCTTATTTTAAAGAATTAAAAAACAGAAAGGATTGATTTATTATGAACAAAAAATTTTTTAACATTATTTTTATTATTTCGCTATTTATTATATTCTTATTTACTCTATCTTCCATTTCATTTGCTTGGGGCGACCCCCAAATTGTAAGCAAAATCACCTCTGCTTTTGAAAGTATCAAAGATTGGCTTTTAAAAATAGCAACACCTGCTGCTGCGGTTGCTGTTGGTAGTGGTGTTTTTATGAAAAAATTTAGTTTTGGCGATGAAGAAAAAATTAGAACTGGAAAAAAACTAATAAAAGGGTCTTTGTTTTCTTATGCCTTTATTCTTGCCATTGATTTAATTTTATCTGCCATCAAATCACTAATTAGTTAAGGAGGTTGCTTTGGAAAATTCATCTAACATTACACAAATCATTATGGATACCATTAATAATATTTTTGAAACACTTTTCAGTTCTATTGATAATAATCTTTATTCTGTATTAGATGACATAACTTTTATTAATAGCGATATTTTACACGACAAAAACTTTGAAAATCTTTTTGGCACTTCCACTTCTAATGGCATTTTATTAATTGCTAATTCCTTTTTACTTGCCTTTATTTTGTATTATGCCACTCGTTATTTAATTGCCCATTTCACTTATACACAAACAGAAGCCCCCTTTAGTTTTATCATCAAATTAGTCTTATTTGGTATTGCTATGAACTTCTCCTTCTTCCTCGTTGAAATATTTATTGACATAAATTCAAATATTTCTCTTTCCATTCGAAATTTAGGAGAAAACTTATTTCACAAAAACATTTGCTTTTCCGAACTAATTACTACCATTAATACAAATGTTGCTATTGATACTAATAGTCTAAATATTTTTTCTTTAGATGGCTTATTGAAAGGCAGTTTAACAATGTCACTTTTGAATTTAGTTTTCTCTTATTCCCTACGTTATATCCTTACAAAAGTATTTATCTTGCTCTCTCCCTTTGCCTTTTTATCTTTAACCTTAGATAAGACAAGTTGGTTTTTTAAAGCATGGCTCCGCAACTTATTTTCCTTATTATTTATCCAAATGATTGTATCCATTGTACTCTTAATTCTATTTTCCATGGACTATTCTAGCAGTAATTTGTTTACAAAATTCGTCTATGTTGGTGGGATTTATGCTCTTATTAAAACCAATTCCATTGTCCGTGATTTTATTGGTGGAATTTCCACAGAAGTTTCACAATCTGTGAAAAACTTTATTAGATTTAAAACTTAAAATGAAAGGAGGCATTTTTATTCAATTCATTTTTCCACAAAATTACGATTTTAAAAATAAGTTATTCGGTGTAATTGATTACTCTACTGCTTTTGTTAATTTACTTTGGTATGGTATTGTTTTTATTATTATTAACCTATTTTTTACTGACATAAGTTTTAAAATTTTCATTTTTATTGTTTTATGTTTCCCTTTATTACTATTTAGCTTTGCTGGTTTTCATGGTGAAAATATTATTTCTGTCATTTCTTATCTTTTTCGATTTTTAATACGACCAAAATTGTTTTTATACAAAAAACAATAAATGACTTGAATTTTTTGTCTAAAAAAGTTATAATTTGAATTACAATAAAAGCAAAGAATAAGGAGAGTTGAAATGAAATTAGAACAAAAAGAAAAATCACTATTATTTTCAGAAACCATGCTACCAGACATATTCTTTTCAGAATATCTTACAGCATTACCTGGAGAATATCTAAAAATCTATCTTTATCTCGTCTTTTTATCCAAATACGGAAAAGACATCAAGCTAAACGATTTATCCAAAAAACTAAATATTCCATTAAAAACCATTAATGATGGAATGAAAACTTTAGAAGAAAATGGACTTATTCTAAAAAAGACAACTGGATATATTATAGTAGATTTACAAGAAACAACTCTTAACCAATTATATAAACCAAATCTAACAATGTCAAAAGAAAAAGTAGAGCAAACTGCTAAAAACCAAGCACGTGCAAAAGTAATCGACCATATTAACAATATGTACTTTCAAGGAATTATGGGACCCTCTTGGTATAATGACATCGATTTATGGTTTACAAAATATGAATTTGATGAGCAAGTTATGATTGCCTTATTCGATTATTGTTATAAAAGAAGTGCATTGCACCGAAATTACATTCAAACCGTTGCAGAAGCATGGTCAACTAATAAAATTAAAACCTGGAATGACTTAGACCAATATTATGAAAAACAAGAAAATCTAAATAAATACAAAAAAGCTATCAGTAAAAAGTTAGGAAAATATAATTTAACCCAATATGAAGAAGCCTATATCGAGAATTGGGTATTAACTTTTGGTTATGACATGAACATAATCGAAATCGCATTAAAAAGAACCACCCTAAAACAAAACCCAACTTTTGAATACATCAATAACATCATAACAGATTGGCACGAAAGAAACTTAAAAACAGTAGCTGAAGTTCAAGCCTTTTTAGAAGAGCGTAAAAAACAAGAAAAATCAACCAAAGAATTAAAAGCAAAAGTTAACAAAACAACTTATACACAACGTAATTATGATAACCTAGACTTTTTGTATGCAAATCAAACAGCAAGTAGTAAGGAGGACTAAATGGCAAGTGAAGTTTTAAATTCTATATTAGAAGAATATAAACAAAAAAAGCAAAATGCAGAGATGGATGCTGAAAAAAGAAAAGAAAAACTCTACGAAAAAATTCCGAAACTTCAAGAAATTGAAGATGATTTAAACCAGTTTGCTATTCTAACTGCTAAAAATATACTTTTACATAATGTGTCATCTTTAGAAGAACTAAAACAAAAGTCAGAAAAACTAAAGTATGAAAAGGCTCGTATCTTACAAGAAGCAAACTTACCCAATAATTACTTAGCCCCTCACTATGAGTGCTCTATTTGTAACGACACTGGCTATATTTCGCAAAATAATTACACAGTAGAAATGTGTACCTGCTTAAAACAAAAATTGCTTAATGAGACATTTAACAAGTCTAATATAACAAACTTAAAAAAAGAAAACTTCAATACTTTTAATGAAGAAATTTTTTCAAATGAAATTGACGTAGCAAAATATCACTTTAATATTTCGCCAAGAGAAAATATAAAAAATATCAAGCAAAAATGCTTGGAATTTGTTGAAAATTTTGATAACCCTAACTACCACAACTTATTATTTACTGGCAATACAGGTTTACGGTAAGACTTTTATGTCTAACTGCATCGCTCAAGAGTTATTACAATCTGGGAAAACCGTTCTTTATCAAACAGCACCAGTACTACTAGAAAGTGTTATTGACTATAAAATGAGTAAACAAAAAGAAACACTCGATAATATTTATCAAAACGTTTTAAATGTTGATTTACTAATTATTGATGATTTAGGTACAGAAAGTCTCAACAGTATGAAATTAAGTGAATTATTTACTATTTTAAATACTAGAATTCTAAATCTAAATCAAAAAATAACTAAGACAATCATCTCTACTAATTTAAATATCAAAGATATTTTTAATAGTTATGAAGAAAGAATTGGCTCCCGTATTGCTGGTTACTATGACATTTATTGTTTCTTTGGAGATGACTTACGATTTAAAGCTAAATAGAAAAAACCAACTTGAGATAAACGCTTTCAAGTTGGTTCTTTTTTTATTCTGTTTCTTCTATTGTTGTTTGTCCATCATCTTCTGGTACTTCATTGCTCAAAATCTCTACACTAACAACCTTTCCTCCGTCATTCGTTCTCATTAAAGTAACCCCTTGTGTAGATCTTCCAAGAACGCTTATGTCATCTACTTTCAATCTAATAATCGTTCCTGTATTAGTAACTAACATAACATCTTCGCCTTCTACGGCAATTCTAACGCCAATTAATTCTCCTGTTTTTGGTGTAATTTTATAGGTAATTACTCCTTTTCCACCTCTGTTTTGCACTCTATATTCATCTAACTCTGTTCTTTTTCCAAATCCATTTTCTGTAATAGCAAGTAGCGTTGCTTTTCCACCAGCAATAACAGATTCCATTCCAATTACTTCATCGTCTTCATCTAATCTAATACCTATAACACCTTGCGAAACTCTACCAATTGGACGTACATCTTTTTCATCAAAAGTAATACACATTCCTTTTCTTGTAACCAAAACAACATTATCTTCTCCATCGGTCAATCTAACTCCAATTAACTCATCTTCTTCTTTTAAAGTAATTCCTTGAAGCCCTGTTTTTCTAGTTGAGTCATATTCCTTTAATGCTGTTTTCTTAATTAGTCCATTTTTAGTTGCCATAAGTAGATATTTTCCATCGGCAAAATTTTGAAGTGGGATAACAGCTGATACTTTTTCCCCTGCATCTAAACTTAATAAGTTAACAATTGCTGTTCCTCTTGCCGTTCTTCCTGCTTCTGGAATTTCATATCCTCTTAAACGATATAACTTGCCTTTATTCGTAAAGAATAAAATGACATCATGTGTTGAAGCTGTGAAGATTTGTTTTACAAAGTCTTCTTCTCTTGTTGCCATTCCTGTAATTCCTTTTCCACCTCTTCTTTGGCTCTTATAAGTATCAATTGGCATCCTCTTAATATAACCAAAATGTGTTAGGGCAACTACTGTTTGCTCTTCTTTGATTAAATCTTCAATATCAATTTCTCCTTCAGCTGCTACTATCTTTGTTTTTCTTTCATCTCCAAATTTATCTCTAATTTCAATCAATTCTTCTTTAATAATTTCGAATACTAATCTTTCACTATTTAAAATATCTCTTAAATGTGCAATTAATTCCATTAATTGATTGTATTCTTCATCAATTTTTTCACGTTGCAAACCAGATAATGTTTTTAATCTCATATCAAGAATTGCTTGTGCTTGAATATCTGATAATCCAAATCTTTCCATCAATCTTTCTTTTGGGTCATCATAAGAACTACGTATAATATTAATTACTTCATCAATATTATCAAGCGCTATTTTCAATCCCTCTAAAATATGAGCCCTTGCTAATGCTTTATCTAACTCAAATTGTGTTCTTCTCAAGATAACATTTTTTCTATGGTCTATGTAGCAATCCAAGCATTGTCTTAATGTTAATATTTTAGGCTCTCCATTTACTAATGCCAACATAATAATTCCAAAAGTTGTTTGCATTTGTGTATGTTTAAACAATTGATTTAATACTACCTGTGGATTTGCATCTCTTTTTAATTCAATAACAACTCTAACTCTATCTTTTCTATCAGATTCATCTCTACACTCTGAAATTCCTTCTATTTTTCTTTCTTTTGAAAGGTCAGAAATAGCTTTAATTAGATTTGCTTTATTGACTTGATATGGTAAAGAAGAAACGATAATTCTTTGTCTATTTCCACTCATTTCTTCAATTTCAGTTTCAGCTCTTAATGTAATTTTTCCTCTACCTGTTTTGTAAGCTTGTTTAATTCCTTCCATCCCTAAGATAATACCTTCTGTTGGAAAATCTGGACCTTTAATAACACTCATTAAGTCTTCATCTGAAACTTCATCTTCATCAATAATTTTAATAATCCCATCGATAACTTCTTTTAAATTATGTGGTGGTATATTAGTTGCCATACCTACTGCAATTCCCGATGAACCATTAATTAATAAAGCTGGTATTCTAGCTGGTAAAACGGTTGGTTCTTGTAATCTGTCATCATAGTTTGGCATAAAATCCACCGTATTTTTTTCAATATCGGTTAGCATATATTCTGAAATTTTTGCCATTCTTGCTTCTGTATACCTCATAGCTGCTGCTCCATCACCATCAACAGAACCAAAGTTTCCATGCCCATCAATCAACATATATCTCATAGAAAAATCTTGTGCTAATCTTACCATAGCATCATAAACAGAACTATCTCCATGTGGATGGTATCTACCAAGCACAGACCCTACTGTATTAGCACATTTTCTATATGGTTTATCCGATGTAATTCCATCTTCGTGCATTGCATATAAAATTCTTCTATGTACAGGTTTTAATCCGTCTCTTACATCTGGAAGTGCTCTGGATACGATAACACTCATGGCATACTCAATATAAGCTGTTCTCATTTCTTTTTCGATGTCTTTTTCGATTATTCTTCCGTCCATTCTTTCTTGTCTTTCTTCCATTGTTTTTCCCTCTTTTCCTTCTAATTTGTACATTTGTATTATACTAAAACAATTTCAATTTTGCAAGCAAATTAACCCGAATTTCTAGAAAAAGTTTAGGGAAATTAAAGATTGCTAGCTTTTATGTCTTATTTTGAGCTAAGCTTTTTATTTCTTCTTTGGATAGTCCCGTTATTTCTTGTATTTCCTCTATTTTCATATTTCTATCTAGCATATTTTTAGCTACTTTTAAAATTTCTTGTAAGGCTCCTTCTCTTTTTCCTTCTCTTTTCCATTTTTCTTCTAATTCAAATAATAATTTTGTTAACGGACTCATACTTTTATCCCCCTTTTTTTCTAATTTTTTCATCATTTTAATTATGTGTTCTTTTCCTATTTTTGAAGCTATTATGTTGATAATTATTTCTATCATCTGTTCTTTTTCTTCTATGTTTTCTATTTTTTCTATCATTTTATTTGTATAACTTATCAACTCCTTCTCTGTTTCGCATTTTTCAATTAACATAACATAGGAAAATAACGTTTGTTTTTTTATTAATTCTTCAAAAGAATAATTATGTATGGTTATTAAGTTATATTTCAAATTAATTTCATATTCTTTATAATCTTTATAGTGATACAATTTTTCTGCTAATGTCATTTTAGCATTCCATTTTCGAGAACCTGTATAAATCACTATGGGTACTACAATTGGATATTTATAGTTTTTTCTTTCTCTTTTCATTATTTCTTCTACATAAATTCCAATTCTTTCTATCATTTTAAAATCAACAGAACTTTGGTGTTCTACTAAAAAATAAACAGCTTTATTTCTTAATCTATATAGAATATCCGAATGTTTATCTTGATATTGTCCCGTTATAAAGTCAGTAGAACATGCTATTAATTCCTCTTGTCTTATGTTTTCTTTTACATCTAAAAACTGATTTAAAAATTTTGCCATTTCATCGCTTCTACTCAGTATTTTTCGAAACACTTTATCATGTTTATTATTAATTTCTTTTATTTCTTTTTTCTCAAGTTCACATGTTGTTTTAATTTGAATTTTATATTCTTCACTTTCTTCTTTTAGCCCTATTTCATCTCTATACCTCAAATAATCATGATATGTTATGTATTTCAATTTATCCTCTCCTTTATAATATATCGTTTCAACTTTTTTATCAATTTTTATTTAAAAGTAAAACTGTTGTTTTACTTTTATTTCTTCTCTTATCCTCTCATTTTTTCGCTTTTTTGAATTTTATCGAATTAAATTTAGATGAAACCTTCTAGATAAAAATATTTTGCAATAAGAATAGGATTTAGAAACTCTATTTTAAACAATTAATCATTAAATTGACACCATCTAAAAATCCCTGCTTATAAAATTCTTTATTATATTCTGAAATTTTTATACTATAATTCTCTTCAATTCTTTCAAACACTTTCTGCAATTCATTTGGTTTTGCAGCCTCTTCCAAAGCTCCTTTTATGTCAACATCTTTTATTTGTTCTTTTACTTTTCGATTAGCTCGCTTCATTTTTTCATCCAATATTTTTTCCTGTGCCTGATAAATTAATTCTATCATATTCTTATATTTTATTTCTTCCATTTTTAATTTCCTCCTCTTTTTATTGTTTACATTTTTATGATAAATAATCAAAACTTTTTAGAATTATTTTCATAATTCTTCTTTTGTATCTTTGTACATAATATTTTTATGATTTTCTTCTTTTTAGATAAAAATGGATACCAGATTAGTAAAACAACACAAAACTAGTTTCCTTTTATTCATTTGTAAAGGAATGGCGTTGAGACGATTAGAAAGTTGAATTTTCCTTTTTCTGTGCCATTTTACATAGAATTTTTTATCACAAGTTTCTGTCACTTAATTGTTATCAAAAAACTCTTCTATTGGCAAAATAGAAAATACTATATGTTCAAATTATTCTGTAAGTATTTGACTGTTGCAATAATTTTATAAAAGATTTTATGCTTTTAGCATAACTTTTGTTTTGTCTTTGCGTATATTAGATTATGTTCCTTTTTATCGTATAATAAATTAAGAAATAGGGAGGTTTAATAATGGATGAAAAAATGCCTAGTAACTTAGAAGTTGGAGAAAGAATAAGAAGGATAAGAGAAGATTTAAAAATGAACCGCGAAAGATTTTCAGAAATGATTGATATATCTGATGTATTTTTAGGACAAATAGAAAGAGGAGAACGTTCTTTAAGTTTGAAAACCTTATATAAGATTGTAAACTTTACTGGCGTTTCGACTGATTTCATTTTATTAGGTAACCCAAGTAGCAATTCTACCCTTCATAAAATCAATAGAATTTTAGAAAAAAGTTCAGAAGCCAATATTGAATATTTTTATCAAATTATAAATTGCTCACATATTTTCTTTAAAACATATGAAAAAGATACCTAAAAGCCTCATTTTGTGGGGTTCTTATTTTATTAATTTTTACTTTTCATTTTAATTTCTCTACTAACTCTAATTCTTCTTGTGTTAAATCAAAATTCTGCCCATTATTCTTTATTAAATTATGTATCAGTTGTATTGTTTTTATATCATTGATTGTTTTTTCAATCGGTGCTATTGCTTTTAATTGCTTGTCTATCTTGTTGTATTCCTTTTTCATTCCTTCAAAATTCTTATCTCCGTAATACTGCTTCCAATTATCTATATATTTATTGGTCAATTCCATAGCCCTATACTTTTCATTAAAGCTATTTTCTATATTACTTTCTACATTATTCAAAATAACGTTTTTTCCTTGTTTTATTGTTTTAGCTATTGTACTATTTAATAAACCTTTTTGACTTACCTTGTCTACAACCATATCTAATAAAGAAGAAAAACCATCAATTATCCCTCCAGATTTCACTGCCTCTTGCATTTGAGATACATTCTCAAAATCCCCAGTTACAATTCCAACAGCACTTTTACCTAAATCAATAGCATCTTCTATCGTTTTACCAATTCCATCTTTTAGACCATAATTAAACAAATTATTTTTTATATTAATAATTTGGTCTTCTACAAAATTAGGAAATATTGCTCTAATTCCTATATCCATTGCTGTATTTATTGCCTTTCCCAACATTGTCTCCAAAAAGTTTTTTTGCGTCTTCTCGTTTACAATTTGATTTTGTAATTTCATATTATTATTTTTTTCTAAATTATTAATTTCCATATTTAATCCTTCTTTCTTTTTTTATTTTTTCTAATTTTCAGCATATTAATTGTTATTTTTATCCCACCAATTTTTTGTTTTCAAAACCTTTAATTTCATTTTATCATTCCGATTTTTTCCAGACTTATGTTTCCTGTTTTTCTTCTTTTTTCTTCTATTCGACAAATCACAGTTTTTCTTTTATACCTAAGAGTTGCTAAGACATTTTTCCTATTTTATCCTTATAATTATTCATCTTATACCAATATATTTTGCAACTAAATTTAATTAGTTTTTCTTTTGTTGTTTCTCCTCTCATCTTCTCTTTTCTTTTGTTTGTTTTGTAAATATTTACTTTGATTTTTTTCTTGCATTTTTTTCACCTCCTTCTATATTTTTTTAATCTTTTTTTTCTAACTTTTTATTTATTGCAATTTTTTTATATTAATTTTTTTATTACTATAATATTTTTTTACATTTTTATTTTATTTAGATTTATATTTTTCTTTTCTGTCTTTTTTTTTTATTTTTTTCTACTCATAATTATAATCAATCTTTTTCTGGTTCACTTTTTTTATTTCTAAAAACTCATTTTAAACCTATTATTTTCTTGGCATTATGTAATGTTGATTTTTGTTTTCTTTTCCCTTTTATTATTCTACATTTTTTATATTTACCTAGTATTCCTCCCATAAAAATCCCCTTTTGTATGATAAAACTATTATTGCTTTTTTTAATCATTTGTTAACCAAAATAATACCTATTTTTTTACGTTTTCAAGACTGCTTTTTTCTTTAATTTTTATCCATCCCAATTTAATTTTTTCTAGAAATTTTTCTGTTGATAAACTTATATATCTTTATTCATTTTTTTATTTGTTTCTTGTCGTTATTTTTAAATTTTTTTCTATATTTTTTTATTATTAAATTCATTTTTTATAATTACCTCCTTTATTTTCTTTTTTTAAAAAACTTTTTATAAAAATTTTTCTATTTTATATATTGTTTTTTGAATGACCTCTAAACTTCTTTTTTATCTTTTCTACTATATATCAAAACAAATCATTTTTTTCTTATCCTGTTTTAATAACTTTTTTCGTAATGTTATGTAATTTATTTTCTTTGGTATTTTCATTTTCTTGTCATCATCTAAATCCCTTGCTCTCCTATACATTTTCTTGCTTATCACCAATTAATTTTGCCCTAATTTTTTTGCTTTTCATTCTTAATGTTGGTAACCAATTTACTTTTATTTTTTCTCTCTCTTTTTATTTCTTATTTGCTTTTCCAAGACTTTATTTTTGTAAATTCTAAATTTCAATTTTTTTCCTGAAAATTTTTCTTTACTATTTTTCATTTTAATTTTTTATTTCACTACTTCTTTTTAATTTTATTCTTTCTTTTTTTGTTTTTCCTCATACTCTATTTGCCTTTTTTATTTTTCTTTTTATTTCTTTCCAATATTTAATCATATTTTTTATTATTTACTAGTTTATTAATTCTTCTATTTTAATATTTTATCTATAATATTATTTCTTTTTTGATTAGTTTTCAATAAAATATTTTTTTTACTATAAATCTTTTATATTTTATTAATTATTTTAAAAATTATTTTTTACTCAATTATCTCTTTTCTTTTTACTTTCTTCTTTTTATTTTTCGGCCTGTATTTGTCTTTTAGTTTTACTCTTATATCCAAAATTTTTATCCCCCCATATCTCTTTCTTTTTTAGCTTTATGTTTGCTTTTTTGGTTTTTTTTACTCCACTTCAAAAAACGCTTTATTTGCTTATTCACCTATACATTCCCCTTTTTTTAGTCTACTATTTTCATAAAATATAGCTTTCTTTTTTATAAAATTTTGCAACCAATTTCTTTCATCTTTTTCTTACTTGTTTTTGTCTTATTTATTCTATTTTATAATTTTTTATCTTTTATATTCATTTATTTTTCCTTATACTATTTTTTTATTTATTAATTATTTAATAATAAAAATTTTATTTATAATTTTTTCTTGCTTCTTCTTATTATATCTATAAAAAATTTTTTGATTTCTTTTAGATACAAAAATTGATAAAATCTTCACAAATTTTTCTTTCTTAATATAATATTTTTTTCATCTATTATAATATAAGATATTTTTCACATTTGCTATTGTGGAATAACTAATTTTTTATATTTCTATTTATTCCTTTTTCATCTCTATTTCTTTATTTATTTTAAACTTATATATATTTCTTTATATTATTTTATTATTATCAAATGTAATTTTAATAAATTTTTTAGAACTTCTTTTTTCTGTTCTTCTCAAACTCAAATTTCCATTTTTTATCTTTGCCTATTTTGTTTAATTTTTATTTCAATACACAAATTTATAAAATTTACACAAAATTTTCCTTCTTTCTTTTCCAATTATGTTATCCCTTTTTACTAAAATATTTTTACCAGACAAATCTTTCTTATTACTTATTTGCCTATATCTTTTCTTCATTTTTTTGTCACTCTTCTCGCTCCAATCTTTTCCCTTTTAAATATTACTTAGAAACCAATCTTATTTTTAGTTTTTCTTTATCTTTTTTTCAAATATTGGCTTTCAACATTTTTAAAACTTCGCTTTCGTTTTTTATTACTTTTTATATAATTTTCAATTTTTTATTTTTTCTCCACTAAATTATTGCACTATTATTATAATAATTTTATTATTAATATTTCTTTTTTTATTTATTGTTAGTCTAAATATTTTTTATTTAATTTGTTTTTTTGGATTTTTTTATTTTATTTTTTTATTTTATTTTTTTATTTTATTAATCATGTCTTTTTTTATTTTTATTTGTATTTATCTTTTTTCTTTTCTATAATTTATTTAATATTTATTAATATTAAAATTTTTATTATCTTTTTTTATTTGATATTAATAATAAATAAAATTTATTATTTTTCATCTTTCTATTATTAAATCTTTTTCATTATAAATTTTAATAAACTACTTTTCTTTTTCTCTTTTTTATTTTTCTCAAATTCAAAATTTCTATTTTGGTTCTTTATCTATTCTTCTAACTTTCTTATTCCAATATACAAATTTATAAAATTTCTACAAACTTTCAATTCTTATTTTTGCATTATGTTAT
>CANPHV010000031.1 GCA_947573965.1 uncultured Clostridium sp. | reverse complement strand
GAAAAAAACCGTTGCTCTATTTACATTACGGTTGTAAAGTAAATCAATATGAAACCAATGGAATGATACAAAATTTCTTGCAAAAAGGATATGAAATTGTAGAACATACCAAGGAAGCAGATATCTATGTTGTAAATACTTGTACAGTCACAAATATAGCAGATAGAAAATCAAGACAAATGCTAAGACGAGTCAAAGAACAAAATCCACAAGCAGTAGTAGTAGCTTGTGGATGCTATGTACAAGTGGCAAAAGAGGAAATTCAAGCCATAGAAGAAATTGATTTAGTCATTGGGAATAGTGAAAAAAATGAAATGGTAGAAATGGTAGAAAAGTACCTAGAAAAAAACGAGAGATTAAAAAAAGTAACAGATATCATGCAACAAAAAGATTATGTGGAACTAGGAGAAATTACCTATACAGAAAAAACACGAGCCGTCATAAAAGTACAAGATGGCTGTGACCGATTTTGTTCTTACTGTATCATTCCATATGCAAGAGGTAGAGTAAGAAGTAGGAAGCCAGAAAAGGTAATCCATGAAATCGAAAAAATAGCCCAGAAAGGCATTCAAGAAGTAGTCATAACAGGAATTCATATTGCCTCTTATGGAAAAGACTTTAAAGAAGAATACGGATTAATCAATTTATTAGAAGAAATCAATCAAGTAGAGGGAATTCAAAGAATTCGATTAGGCTCGATAGAACCTTTATTAATCACAGAAAAGTTTATAGAAAGACTCGTAAAATTAGAAAAAATATGTCATCACTTTCATCTATCTTTGCAAAGTGGCTGTGATGAAACCCTAAAAAGAATGAACCGAAGATATAGTACACAAGAATTTAAAGAAATTGTAGAAAAATTAAGAAAAGCTTATGCAGACGTCATTTTAACAACCGATATCATCGTAGGATTTCCACGGAGAGACTCAAGAAGAATTTGAAGAAACCTATGAATTCTTAAAAGAAATCCAATTTTATAAAATGCATATCTTCAAATATTCGCCAAGAAAAGGCACAAAAGCAGCCCAAATGAAAAAACAGGTCGACGGAAAAATAAAAGAAGAAAGAAGTCAAAAATTAATTGTGTTATCAGACCAAAATGAAAAAGAATATAACGAAAAATATCTTAGAAAAGAAGTAGAAGTATTGTGTGAAGAAAAAAAAGACGGATTTTATCAAGGACATACCAAGAATTATATACGAGTTAAAATAAAAGCAAAAGAAGAGTTAGAAAATAAAATAGTAAAAGTTCAAGTTATGAAAGTAGAGAAAGACCACATATTGGCAGAAATGTAAAATGTAACAAAACCGTAACAAAGGCGTAACAAACATTTAATATAAAATTCGCTTAAATTACTTGCTAATTTCAAAATAATATAGTATAAATAAAACAGTAAAAAGTATTAAAATTACGAAGGAGGAAATAGAAATGGCAGATTTAGGCGAAACAAATAATGTATCAGGTGTTTTTGGAGGAGTGGAACTACAAAATATGGGAAATGAACAAATAGGAACCGAAAATGCAGGAACAATCAGACAAGCAGGAAGCAACCTACCAACACAAGTTGGATTCTGGAACAAATTCAAAGCATTCTGGTTACAAGATATAGATTGGAACAAAGAAATAAAAGTAGAATTAACACCATATCAACAAAAAGTAGAAGACGAAATCAACGAATTTTTACACCAAGAAATCACTTGGGAAAAAGTACATGATTTCTTATTCCAAGAAGTTTCATTTAGAAGCAAAAACTAATGTCGTATTAGGGACGGTTCTTTTCCGACATTTTTGTTGGAATACAAAGTTCTAGTTATATATGAAGAGAGTCAATTAAGATTAAGTTATTTGTTTTAAGTGTAAATTTTTAGTGAATTAATTCAAAAGGTATAGCAAATTGAAAGAAATTATGCTATACTTTTTTATTATGATAGTAAATATAGATAGAATAAAGGGGCAAAGAATCAAAAGGAAAAGAAAGGAAGAGGTGATGGAATGCCCCGAAAAGCAAGACAAAGAAGTAGTACAAAAGTATATCACATAATATTGCGAGGAAATGCAAAGCAAGATATCTTTTTAGAAAAACAAGATTATGCTAAATTTATGAAAGAACTTAGTAAAACGAAAGAAAAATATGAGTATAAAATTTATACCTATTGTTTGATGCCAAATCATATTCATTTGGTAATCTATGATGAAAAGGATAATTTATCAATTGCCATACAGAGTTTAGCAGTAAGCTATTCTTCTTATTGGAATAAAAAATATGAAAGAGTGGGGCATTTGTTTCAAGATAGATTTCGAAGTAAAAACGTCGAAACAGGAAGTTATCTAAAGACATTGTGTCGTTATATCCATCAAAATCCATCCAAAAGTGGAATTTCTAAGATGGAAGAATATCTGTGGAGCAGTTATCGTGAATATGCAAAAAATAGCAACGAAATAGTAGATAAAAAACAGATATTTATGTTATTTGGCAAGAATAAGAAAGAAGCGATAGAAAATTTAATACAATTTCATAAAGTTAATGAGAAAGCAAATGGTATTAAAGAAATGATTGAGTATGAAATGACAGGTAGAATAAGTGATGAGCAAGCAAAAAAGTATATAGAAGAAATTTTAAAGATAAAAAATATCCAAGAAATCATTCAATATGACAAGGTAGTACGAAATGAGCATTTGAGAAAATTAAAAAATGTACAAGGAATAAGTAAGGCACAAATTGCAAGAGTCATAGGAATAAGTGAGAAGATAGTAGAAAGAGCAATGAAATAGAAGGAAAGGAGAGGGGGACAAGCTATTTTTTGATAGACAAGTTTAGCTATGAGATAGGAGAAATAAAACCCTAAAGTAATTAACAAAAATGTCGGAAAAGAACCGTCCCCAATACGACAAATGGCGAAAAGTAAAACGATTTTTGTTTGTAATGAATGTGGCAATGAGTCGACAAAGTGGCTGGGAAAGTGCCCAGCTTGTAATAGTTGGAATAGTTTTTTTGAACAAAAAGTGGTAGAAAGCAAGAATAGTAGTTTAAAGGCGAAGGATTTAAAGAATAATATACCACAAGCTTTGAGTTCTTATGAGGCGAAAGAGACGATAAGGACTTCTACTGGTTTTGAGGAATTGAATAATGTTTTAGGTGGTGGATTAGTAAAAGGGTCTTTGGTTTTACTACGGAGGAGAACCAGGAATTGGTAAGTCTACTTTGATTCTTCAAATTTGTGATAAGGTACAGGGCGAAGGAAAGGTTTTGTATGTTTCGGGCGAAGAGTCAGCAGAGCAAATTAAAATGAGAGCAGATAGGTTGAATATTAAAAATGATGATATTTTGTTTTTGGGAGAAACAGATATTGATATTGTAAATCAAGTAATTATCGATATGAATCCTAAATTGGTTATTATTGATTCCATTCAAACTATGTATTCGGAGGAACTGTCAGCAGCGGCTGGTAGTGTAAGTCAAGTAAGAGAAATTACTTCGCAAGTGATGCGAGTGTGTAAGTCAAGAGCGATTACCACTATTATTATTGGTCATGTTACAAAAGAAGGAAATATTGCAGGACCAAGAGTTTTAGAACATATGGTGGATACTGTTTTGTACTTAGAAGGAGAAAGATATTTTTCATATCGCATTTTAAGGGGAGTAAAGAATAGATTTGGTTCTACCAATGAAATTGGTATGTTTGAAATGAGAGAAGAGGGAATGTGTGAGATTGCAAATCCATCAGAAGTGTTGATTTCAGAGCGAGAAGACAATCCATCTGGTTCCTGTATTGTTTCAAGTATGGAAGGGACAAGACCGATTTTAGTGGAATTACAGGCTTTAACTTCACAAACGAGTTTTGGCTATGCCAAAAGAACAGCCAATGGAATTGATTTTAATCGACTGTCTTTATTGATTGCGGTGTTAGAGAAAAAAGCAGGATTGATGCTAAGTATGCAAGATGTTTATATGAATGTAGTAGGAGGCTTAAGAATTAACGAACCATCGATTGATTTAGGAATTATTATGGCAACAGCTTCTAGTTTTAAGAATAGTCCGATTCCAAAAGATATGGTAATTATGGGCGAAGTTGGCTTGACTGGTGAGATTAGAAGAATTAATTTAATCGAAAAGAGACTAAAGGAAGCGGAAAGATTAGGGTTTAAATCTTGCCTAATTCCAGAAAGTAATAAAAAAGACTTGAAAGATAAGTACAAATTAGATATAATAGGGGTCAAGAATGTAAGCGAAGCAATGAAAAAGGCATTAGGATAAAAAGCGATAAAGGAGAGAAGCGTTTTGAGAAAAGGAAAAGAGGACAATATTACAGAAATTCTAAAGTTAATTGCTCCGGGTACACCCATTAGAGATGGGCTAGAAAATATCTTACGAGCAAAAACGGGAGCTTTGTTATTAATAACTGAGAATAATCAGATTTTAAAAGAAGTTGTAGATGGTGGCTTTACGATTAATGAGGATTATACTTCTGCTAAATTATACGAATTGGCTAAAATGGATGGTGCGATTGTACTAAGTGGAGATTTAAAGAAGATTTTGTATGCCAATGCTCAATTGATACCAGCAAGAGAAATTTTAACATTAGAAACTGGGACAAGGCATAGAACAGCAGAAAGAACAGCCAAACAAACAGGAGAATTAGTCATTAGTATTTCACAAAGAAGAAGCATTATAACTGTATTTAAAGGAAATGATAGATATGTACTAGAAAATACAGATGTAGTATTAAATAAAGCCAATCAAGCAATACAAACCCTAGAAAAATACAAGAAAGTATTTGACAATAAGTTAAATCTATTGAACGAATATGAATTTAATGATATTGTAACACTAGAAAATGTATTAGTAGCTATCCAAAGAGCAGAAATGGTTATGAGGATTGTAGAGGAAATCCAGCGACAGATTTACGAATTAGGTAGTGATGGAAGACTAGTGAGGATGCAACTAGAAGAATTGATAGGTGGCTTAGAAAAAGAAGAATTGTTGATTATTAAAGATTATATGGTAGCCACCAAGAAAAAACAAGCGCCAGAAAAGATATTAGAAAAACTAGAAGAACTGACGTATGAAGATTTATCCAATGAAAATATTATTGCAAGATTATTAGGCTATGAAAATTTTGATAACTATGATGAAGTAGGTGTTTATACCAAAGGATATCGTATTTTAAACAAAATTCCAAGAATGCCAACCAACATAGTAGAAAATTTGATAGGTGCTTTTAAATCCTTCCAACACATTTTAGCAGCAGACATAGAAAGTTTAGACGACGTAGAAGGAATTGGAGAAGTAAGAGCAAGAACCATTCAACAATCATTGAAAAGAATGCAAGACCAATTTGTGTTCTAATGTTAAATTAAGATAGGAGAGAAGAAAGATGAAAAGAGAAAAAATATTATGGATAATTGCATTGATTTTGGTAATAATAGTAATAGCAGGATTAGGATATGGCTATTATAGAAAGGCAACGATGAAACCTGAAAATCCAATAGCAACGATGGAAGTTGAGAATTTTGGAACCATAAAAATAGAATTGTATCCAGAATTAGCACCACAAACAGTTGCCAATTTTACAACTCTTGCCAATAGAGGATTTTATAATGGCTTAACTTTTCATAGAATTGTAAAAGATTTTATGATACAAGGTGGAGACAAAAACGGAAATGGACAAGGGTCAGCAACAACAGCAGACTTAAAAGATGATGGAGATGAAACAGAATATACCATTAAGGGTGAATTCATTTCGAATGGAGTTAATGAAAATAAATTGAAATTTGAAGAGGGAATTTTAGGAATGGCAAGAAGTGACTATACGTCTTATTCTCCAACATTAACAGAAGAGTCTTATAACTCAGGAAGTTCACAATTCTTTATTATGACAAAAGCAAATTCTTCTTTAAATGGTTATTATACAGCTTTTGGTAAAGTAATTGAAGGTTTAGATATTGTACATAAAATTGAGGAAACAGAAGTAAAAGCAGCAGATGATGCGGCAGAAAGTGGAAACTCAGAAGTTAGTACACCAGTAAATCCACCAAAAATTACTTCTTTAACAGTAGAAACTTTTGGGGAAGATTATGGCTTGCCAGAAACATTAGAACCTTTTGATTATATGACTTGGATGTATAAACAATATGGATTAGACCCAAGCACAATGTCTAATTAGGGACGGTTCTTTTTCGACATTTTAAAAAATAAAATATTTTTCTGAAAAATAGTTGACAAATGGGGTAAAGATAGGGTAAAATAATGAGTGTGTTTATTCCAAGTACGTAAAGGAAAAGATACACGAGTTATGGTGGATGTAGCGTAGTTGGTTAACGCGCCAGTTTGTGGCACTGGAGACCGTGGGTTCGAGTCCCATCTTCCACCCCATTTAAAATATATTGGGCTGTAGCCAAGCTGCTGAGGCTGTTTGAGCAAAGCGAGTTACAGCGTCAGTATGCAGGGAGCGATAGCGAGTCGCTGGTAAGCAAACGTATTCGTGACTAAAAATTTAATAATATTGGGCTGTAGCCAAGCGGTAAGGCAGTAGACTTTGACTCTACCATGCGCTAGTTCGAATCTAGCCAGCCCAGCCAAAAAGAAATAGAACAACAATAAAGTTCTATTTCTTTTTTTTATACATATAAATAAAACAAAGAACAAAAAGATAGGAGAAAAAACAATGGAAAAAACAATAAATCAAATTGCAAAAGGGGTAGGAATATCCCTAATGACTACCTTTATCTTATTACTAATATTTGCAGGCCTGTTAACCTATACGCAAGTAAGCGAAACAATGATAAATCCTGTAATTATCGTAGTAACAGCAATTAGTATACTAATTGGAAGTTCAATAGGAAACATAAAAATCAAGAAAAACGGTCTATTAAACGGCGCCTTAATTGGTGGAATTTATATGGTTACCATTTATGCAACCTCTAGCATTTTAAATTGGAAATTTGGAGTAGAATTACAAAGCATTATTATGATAGTAGTAGGAATAGCATTTGGAATATTAGGCGGAATTATAGGGGTAAACAAAAAATAATTAATTTACATTGTGAGTTCCGATGTCGCGATTCCAAAAATTAATAAGATGCTGTTTTTCCGTCTTTGGAATTAAATTCATACGAATAGAAGAAAAAGGTTTATCATGTTGATATAAGTTTTCTTCTCCATCGCTAGAAGCAGTAAGCCAACCAAAATCTTTCGCATAGCCTTGATATACAATTGATAAGTCAGGGCTATTATTTAGTTTGAATTGCATTCCAGAAATGCCAAATAAATATTGCTTAGCAATGTCACTTGGAAGCGGCTTGGAAAGGGAAGAAGCCCTACCAGTACGATTCATACCAGCACCACCAAACTGTGAAAATGATACGTTATTTGGATAGGTATGTATATTATCAGAGCCAATGCTTAGCCAAGTTGAATTAAACGGTGGATTGAAACCATGATAATAATAAATATTTTTATCATAAAGACAAGTTTCAGAAGCACCATCGCCCCAATAGGTATGAATATAAACTCTTCCTTGTAAAGATTGTGGAACAATATCACCAAACAAATTGATAGAAAGACTTTCAATTTTTGAAACAGAATTAGATGAAATGGTATTAGGGGCAGAAATCTGTCCATTACTTACAAAAGTTTGCTTGCTAGTAACGTCAAATGTACCATAGTTTAAAGAAATATTGGTAGCATTTTTAATGTTTACTAAGACCTCAGAAGAATTTTGAGCAAAATCTGTAATCGGTAATAAATAAGAAACTGGATTGAAAAATTCTTTGGATAATAGAATGTTATCAGAAGATACCCAACCAGGTAAACTAGCAAGTGATTCATTAGAAGTTAATTGTGCAGTAGATTTTCCATTATCACTTAAAATCTCTTCAAAACTAACAGTTGGTGCTGTGTTGTCAATAATAATAGAGGTAGAAAAAGTTATGCTATCATTACAAAAACCAGCGCTGTCTTCTATTATCTTTTCGGGAAGAAATAGACTTAAAAAGCCGTTACCAGTTACATTCGTAAAAGAAAACTCATATATTTTTTCAGCGGAGTTATCAGAAATTAAAGAAAACTTTTTAAAATCAATAGAAATAGGGGAATCATTAACGAAAACTTTTAAAGTATCAGATGTAAAATTATTTCGAATGATATTTCTTTCTGTTATTTTAATATGACCAGTAATTAGATGTGTTCGATTGGCATAAGTTGGATAATTTGTGTTAGAACAAGTGATGTCTAGTAATTCTAGTTTAGGTTTGGTGATATCAATATTGATTTTGGCGACGAGATTTGAACTTTCGATAACGTATTTTGCAAAACTTATTTGAAAAAATGAAAGAATGATAAAAATAAATGGTAAAATAATTAAAATTTTTATTTTTTTATGCAATAGGCATACCTCCTTTTTAAATTATATGTAAGTATTAAAACATATTTTTCTATTTTTTTCAAGAGGTTGTGATGTACTTTTCATCGCAAGTTTCGACATTTTTAGACGAACAAGAAAAAATAAGCCTAAGATTTTAAGAAATCTCAGGCTCGTTTTTTACGCATCTATGTATTAAATTTATTTTTCTAACCATATGCTAGTTATAGTAGAATAACAGTCATTAGCAGCTGTTAAATGAATAAAATAGTTGCTATTATAATTTGAAATATTGATTGGTTCCTTCGCTTTATAATATATATCTTGTCCACCGTGAATTATTAAAATATGAATTAGTAGATATTTGACAAAAATATTGAGAGCCTGTACTTTCGATAAAAAGCTTAGAATAGCTAGATAAATCTATGGCATTTTTTATGCCAATAAAAATTCTAGAATTATAAGGAGCATATAGATACATATTATTAGTATTTTTAGTAAAAGTTCCAGAATTACTTACATGGTATCCTGTTGCATTCCAACCGCCAGTTATTGGCGTACATTCAATACCATCAACATATAAATATAATTTGTCCAATGTAGTTTGCATTATGGTAGAAGATTTCAATTTGCCATTAACATCAATTGCTATGACAGATAATTCATAATTAGTATTAAGATCTAAATTCATATAACTGTATTGAGTAGCATTGCCAACAGATACTACTTTGTTGTTTAATAAATAAACATAACCAATAGCCGTTTCAATTATATTTTCAGGAACATCTAAAGTAATATAAGTTCCATTGACTTCTTTAACGATTGGTGAAAAATCAGGTATTAAGTCAGAAATATGGTCACAAGAGTTAGTATTGGGAAGTTTTTCGCCATTTATAGAAGCTAATTGCAAAGAACCATTTATTTCAAATTCATAAGGAAACTCTTTTAATTTGGTAAAGATAGAAGAGGTTCCATCTTCTATTTGTATAGGTTTTAGGCTTGATATCTTACTGGATAAATCTACATATTCTATTTCATCATCTTCACACAATTTATTTGATAAGTATTGTAAAGTTGGCAAAGCTTGAGTATCAGAGTAACTTTGAATTTGAATATTTGTTATTTTTAAATTCATAATTTCAGTTGCGGTTTGTTTATTTGTTTCTTCCGAAGCAGTCATACCTTTTTTGAAAATTCCATTTTCAGAAGTTAAAGAAAAAATCGTTATTCCTGTTAAAATTAGTAAAATTATAATTGTAATGACTAAAGCTATTAAAGTTATACCTTTTTGGTTTGACATATTTCATTTCCCCTTATTTTTATAGTTTGATTTTAATAAAATTATTGTATAATACCAAAGAAAATGTAGCAAGAGGCTTAGAGAAATTTATTGAGGATAGGTTTACAAATAATCAAAAAAGATTGCCCAAACACGAATAATGTCGAATATTGCGATGAAAAGTTCTTGACAAAACAAGAAAGTGGAATTATAATGTGATTACATTTTCAAATTTCTAGATTTTAATCAAAAAATTTTAATCCAAAATTTATCGAAAAAATCCAAACTGAAAAAATCAAAAAAGAGAGGAGGAATGCCTATTGAGTAGAAAGAAAAAAGCAATATTTATCGTAGCTATTGTATCTACTATTGTACTAGCCTTCATAGGAGGACAAACTTTTTCTAAATATGTAGCAGAAGTAAGAGGAGATGGAATAGCAGAAGTTGCAACATGGAGCTTTAAAGTCAACGGACAACAAGAGGAAGTACAAACCATCAACTTAGGTTCAACTTGTAATGATGAAACATTAATCGGCAACAAAATTGCACCTGGGACAAGTGGAAGCTTCAATATCATGGTAGATGGAACAGGTTCAGACGTTGGAATTGATTATCGTATTGAATTCCAAAACGAAACCACCAAACCAGCCAATCTAAAATTTATATACAACAAGCAAGAATTTAGTTCTATTGAAGAATTACAAAACAATTTATCTGGAACAATCCATGCTAACGATGAAGACAAAACAAGAAATTTAACCATTGACTGGAAATGGGACTACGAAACAGGAACAACAGAAAGTGAAATTGCCAATAATGACAAAATGGATACACAAAATGCAAAAGACATAGCAAATTATACTTTTAATGTTATTGTTTCTGGTACACAAGTAGTGCCAAATACATAAAGATACAAAACAGAAATTTGAAAATGACAGACATGTTTTTGTTATTTTACCAAACTAACCTTTATTCTATTTTACTTTTATAATTGGCAAGAAATTATTTTACATAATTTAAGTAAGGGCAAGAAGAAATAAAAACTTGTCCTTACTACAATAAAAAGAACAGGAGGGATAGATGAGAAAAGTAAAAATACCATTCAAACGGAAGAAGAAGAGAAATCACTTTAGTATTAGTAAGCATTATGGTTTTAGTATTATTTTTTTCAGGATATAGTATGGGGAAAGAACATAGCAGTGTAAACATTGCGACCAATGCTAAAATCGCGGAACCTATTGTCATAGTAGAAAATAGTCCAACAATTGAAATGAATGGGAAAAACCCAAAAGAATACTATGGTTTTAAAGTGAAAAACTATCGAGAAACAGGAGAAATCACACAAATTGCCATGCAATATTGTATTGAAATTATCACACAAACGCAAGAAGCCATTTCTTTTAAACTATATAAAAATGGCAAAGAAATACCATTAGAAAACAACAAAACTAAAAACATAAGATTAGACAAAGGAAAAGTACAAGAAGATTGCTATCAATTAGAAATCCAATATGATAAAAACCAAAATAAAGAAACAGAAGATATTAGGCAGGAAGTACAATTAAAAGTGCATTCAGAACAATTAAAAGTTTAAGGGAGGCACAAAAACAAGATGAAAAAACTAAAATCAAAAATAATTTTAATCACACTTGTAATTTTAATCGTTATAATTTTTTTATTTCAAATTCAAAAAAACCCAAATATTACAGTCCAAGAAGAATTTATTTTTTTCAAACTATTTTCTCGTCATCAAGAAGAAAAGGAGGTCGATTTTTTGTCAGAAAAACAAGAAAATTCAACCTATGATTTCCAAGTGGCTTATCAGAATATCGATTTTAAAGATATTTATTTAGCAGATACAATAAAAACAAATACACGAGTGCAAGAAAAGATAGCACCTGGAACACAAGGAGAATTTTCAATTTTATTACAGTCGAATAAAAAAGTTAATTATCGAATACAATTTAAAAGTACAAACGAAAAACCAAGAAATCTATATTTCCAAATCAAAGGGAATGAAAAAAAGTATAAAGATTTGGAAGAAATAGAAAAAGATCTGCAAGGAGAATTATTCGGAAATAAAAGGATTACAATACATTGGGAATGGGAATACGAAAGAAATCAAGAAGAAAATTTACAAGATACAAAAGATGGACAAACGATTGTAGCATATAAATTCACAATATATGCCATTGGAGAATAATTTTTTGTATCAATTACAACCAATTTGTGCAAATTAATAGAAGAAGTATTAATTTGCACAAATTTATTGTAAAAATAGTTGATATTTTTTTCATTTTAAGATAAAATTGTGAAAGACAAAATAGGAGGCAAGATTATATGATAACATTAGAGGACGTGATTGAAAATCCAGAGGTAGATGCCTTGATTAGAGGGGCACAAAAACAATTGGACGGTTTGGGATATACAGAACATAGCCATCGTCATATTTCGATTGTTTCGAAAAGAGCTGGAAGAATTTTAGAAGTTTTAGGTTATCCAGAAAGAACCATAGAACTGGCTAAAATAGCAGGCTATTTACATGATATTGGTAATTGCGTAAATCGTACAGACCATGCCCATAGTGGAGCTATTTTAGCGTATCAGATTTTAAAAGATATGGGGATGCCAGTAGAAGAAAGAACCGAAATTATGATGGCAATTGGAAATCATGATGAAAAAACAGGAACAGCAGTAAGTGATATATCAGCAGCTCTTATTTTAGCGGATAAATCAGATGTGCATCGAGATAGAGTTACCAACACCAATTTATCTACTTTTGATATTCATGACAAGGTAAATTATGCAGTAACAGATGCAGATTTGACAATTGATAGTAAAGAAAAAAGAATTGTGTTAAAATTAACAATTGATACTGAAATATCACCAGTGTTAGACTATTTTGAGATATTTATGGACCGAACAATGATGAGTAAATATGCGGCAAAATATTTAGATATCTGGTTTGAATTGTTGATTAATGATACAAGATTATTGTAGTTTAGAAAGGAAAGAGAAAAAATGAAAAAAGTAAAAATATTAACAATAACATTACTAATTGCAGTGATTACTATGGTAGCATTTATAGGTGTTTACACAAAAGTACAAAATCGAATGGAAAACCAAGTTAAAGACTATGATTTGGCAATGGATCTAAAAGGAAGCAGAAACATTAGACTAAAAATTAGTACAGGAAACAAAACAATTATTAAAGATGCAGAAGGAAAAGAAGTAGAAGACAGTACGAGTTTAACCGATGAACAAATAACTGAAAAAGGGTACACCAAAGAAGAAATACCTTATAATAGTGAAGAAGCAAAGACAGTTGAAAATTATGTAGCTTCTCAAAAGATACTAGAAAAAAGATTAGAAAAATTAGGGGTAAGCAATTATATTATCAAGTTAGATGATACAACAGGAGATATCATAATAGAATTAACAGAAAATGATAGAACTGATAATGTGATTAGTAATTTATATACCACAGGAAAATTTGAGATTGTAGATAGCCAAACGAAAGAAGTTTTAATGGATAACAAAGATATTAAACAAGCACGTGTTATGTATGGATCAGGAAATAGCACAGGGACAAGCAGTGGAACCAATGTATATTTAGATATTGAATTCACCAAAGAAGGTAGACAAAAACTAGAACAAATTAGTAGTCAATACGTGAAAGAAGATATGCCAGAAGAAAATACACCAACAGACGAAACAACAACAGAAGAGGAAAACAAAGAAACAACAGAGAAAAAAATAACAATGAATATCGATGATAGTGAAATCATGTCAACTAATTTTGAAGAGCCAATAAGAACAGGAAAATTACAATTATCAATTGGTGCAGCATCAACAGACCAAAAAACATTACAAGGTTACATTGACCAAGCAGGTAGTATGGCAACCGTATTAGATACAGGAAATATGCCACTAAAATATGAGCTAGATGAAAATCAATATGTATTAACGGATATAAACAACCAAGAAATGCAAATTGCTATTTATGTGGTAGTATTAGTAGTAGTTCTTGCCTTAATTGCCCTAATGGTAAGATATAAAGTAGTAGGAGCCTTAGGTGTGATTTCATATATTGGGTTTATTTCTTTATTATTACTAGTGATTCGTTATGCTAACGTTACGATTGCAATAGAAGGCCTTGTAGGAATTGTTATGACATTAATATTGAATTATATTTTAGTAAACCAATTAACGAAAAAATCAGAAGAAAGATTGGTAGTGTATAAAGATTTCTTTGTTAAAATAATACCTGTAATCATTATGGTTGTTACTTTTTGTTTTATACCATGGACACCAATTAGTAGTTTTGGTATGACAATGATTTGGGGAATTGCTTTGATGGCAATTTATAATAGTATTTTAACCAATAGTTTATTAAAAATAGGAACAAGAAAGGAAAAATAAAGATGAAGGAAATGAGCAAAAAAATGAAAATAATGGCACTTATCATAGCACTTGTGATTTTAGTGGGGATAATTGTTACCTTTACGGTTGGTTTGAATTTTGATTTAAGATATCAAGAGGCTAAAAAAATACAACTATATCTAGGAAAAGATTTTGAAATAACAGATATAGAAGCAATAAGTAAAGAAGTTTTATCGAATCAAAAGGTAATGATTCAAAAAGTAGAAGTGTTTGAAGATACGGTTAGTATTTTAGCAAAAGAGATAACAGAAGAACAAAAAAACAATATCATTAATAAAATAAATGAAAAATATGAATTAGAATTAACAGCAGACTCAACACAAATAACAAATGTTCCTCACACAAGAGGAAGAGATATTGTAAGACCATATCTTGCACCATTTGCGATTGCAACAGGTATTATATTGGCATATATGGCAATTCGTTATTACAAATTAGGAATGGTATTAACTTTAGGAAAGACAATTGCTATGTTAGTTATAGCACAAGCAACCTTGTTGAGTGTGATGGCCATTGCAAGAATTCCAATTGGAAGATTAACAATTCCATTGGTATTGGCTACCTATGTGTTGTCTTTGGTGGGAATGACTACTTATTTTGAGAATAACCTAAGGGAAAAGAAAAAGGAAGAGGAATAAAAACAAGCGAAGCCACATATGGTTTCGTTTTTGCTTTTATATTAGGAAGACAAGCAAATATAAACAAAGGACATCCACATAAATTTAGAAGAACAATAGCAACTATGGCTATTGATAAAGATATGCCAGTTGAACAAGTACAAAAGCTATTAGGACATATAAAAATAGACACAACAATGGAATATGCTATGGTAAATCAAAATAATGTAAAAAACTCACATAGAAAATATATAACATAAATTTAACTAAAAATGTTGACATTACAATTAT
>CANPHV010000030.1 GCA_947573965.1 uncultured Clostridium sp. | reverse complement strand
GAAAAAATAAAGTGTTCTAGTTGTACGTTTGAAAATAAGATGGTATTTACTTTTACCTCGATTTTACAGGACAATTGCATTGAGAAGAGATTTTATGAATTTCTAAAAGGAAAAGGAATTGAAATTCAGATAGAAAGT
Organism: uncultured Clostridium sp.; assembly: GCA_947573965.1. Lineage (GTDB taxonomy): Bacteria > Bacillota > Clostridia > TANB77 > CAG-508 > CAG-269. Next base: position 14,943 of record CANPHV010000030.1, on the reverse strand, counting down.
AATGGTGTTTTAGATGATATATCCAGAGAAAATTAAAGCTAAAAAAAGTGACCAAATTATGAAACAATTAATCAGTGTGTCAGTAGGAATTGCTATTATATTAGTGCTAATTAACAAGTTAACAACCCCTACGATTCCATGGGCAGCACTAGCTAATGCAGGTATTTTGTATAGCTGGGTTGTTGTCATATATGCAATTAAGAAGAACATTAATATAGCTGGCCATGTGCTACTGCAATTGATAGCACTTTCTAGTTTGACTATATATATTGACTATGTTTTAGGTATGAAGGGATGGTCAATTAATTTAGCAATTCCAATCATGATTATGATTGCTAATTTAACGATGCTGGTGTTGACCATTGTTAGCTATAAAAAATATATGAAATATGCGATGTGTCAATTGGTAATTGTATTGTTAAGTATGCTCCCAGTGCTCCTAGTAACAGAACATATAGTAGAAGACAAAACGTTAAGTATAGTTGCAACAGGGATTTCTGTATTAAATTTTTTACTTTGTTTAATGCTAGCTGCAAGAGATATAAAAGAAGCGATTCTTCGAAAATTTCACATATAAGTAAATAGGAAAGGACAATTTAGAAGTATGAAAAACATAAAAGATTATAAGTTAGAGGATTTAAAAGAGGAAGTAAAAGAAATAGGAGAGAAACCATTCAGGGCAGAACAGATTTTTCAATGGTTGTATCAAGAAAAAGTAGAAACTTTTGATGAAATGACGAACTTATCGATTTCTTTACGAGAAAAATTAAAAGAAAATTATACGATGTGCAATTTCAAGGTTTTAAAAAAGCAAGAAGCAAAAGATGGGACGATAAAGTATTTGTTTGATGTGTTAGATGGAAATGCAATTGAGACGGTTTTGATGAGATATCATCATGGAAACAGCATTTGTGTGTCTTCTCAAATTGGTTGCAAAATGGGATGCAAATTTTGTGCTTCTACAGGTATCAATTTCATTAGAAATTTAACAACAGGAGAAATTGTAGAGCAAATCATAAAGGTCGAACAAGATACGGGAGAAAGGATTTCTAATGTAGTATTTATGGGGATAGGAGAACCCTTAGATAATTACGAAAATGTCGTAAATGCTATCCGTTTGATTAATCATCCAAAGGGGTTGAACATAGGAGCAAGACACATTAGCATATCAACAAGTGGTCTAGTGCCTAAAATTTATCAATTAGCAGAGGAGAATATACAATGTACTTTATCGATATCGCTTCATGCTACCAATAATGAAAAAAGAAGCTGTATGATGCCAGTTAATCAAACTTATCCAATTGAGGAATTGCTACAAGCGTGCAAAGATTATATTGCTAAGACGAACCGAAGGATATCTTTTGAGTATGCACTAGCCAAAGATAATAATGATAATTTAGAAGATGCCAAAGAACTAGTAAAGCTTCTAAAAGGTATGTTGTGCCATGTGAATTTAATACCCATCAATAAAATCGAAAATGGTCAATTTGATAAAAGTTCAAATGAAAATATTATGAAGTTTAGGGATTTTCTAAATGACCATGGCATTGTGGCTACTATTAGAAGAGAATTAGGCTCAGAGATTGATGCAGCTTGTGGACAGCTACGAAGAAAAAATTTGTAAAATGGAAATACATCATAGATGTGTTTCTATTTTTTATATTGTAGGAAAGTCCTCCTAGTAGGAGGACTTTCTGTACAAGATAATTATGGCGAGCCTTAGATTTGTTTAAAATTTGCATTTGTTAGCAAATCTTAGGCTCGCTTTTTTATAAAAAATTCAAAAAAACTATTGACAATTGAGTATGTATTCACATATAATACAATCAGAGTTGAATAAACACTCAACTGTCATAAGAAATACAAGAAAAAACAAGGAGGGAATGAAATGTCTAGGAATGAATTTATCTGTGATTGTAGCGTAATCCATCAAGATGTGGTTGACAAGACAATCAAGAACATGCCAGAAGAAGATACCTTTAATAAATTAGCAGAATTTTTTAAAATTCTTGGAGATACTACTAGAGTAAAAATATTATTTGCCTTAGATAAAAACGAAATGTGTGTATGTGACATTGCCAATGTTTTAGGAATGAGCAAATCATCTATCTCGCACCAATTGGGAACCCTACGAAGAAGTGGAATTGTTAAATGTAGAAAATCCGGGAAAGAAGTTTTTTATATGTTAGATGATGACCATGTAAAAGAAGTGTTTGAAATAGGAGTAGAACATATAGAACATAAAAAATAAATTAGGAGGAAAAGAAAATGAAAAGTAAATTTAAAATCAAAGGATTAGACTGTGCAAATTGTGCAAATGAGTTAGAAAGGGCCATACAAAAAATAGAGGGAGTAGAAAGTGCTACTATAAGCTTTATGACCCAGAAAATGGAACTGGAATATGAGGAAGCAAGAAAAGAAGAAATCATACAAAAAGTAAAAAAAATAATCAAAAAAGAAGAACCAGATGTAACCATAGAAGAAGTTTAGGAGGCTACCATTATGAAGAAAAAAGGAATAAAAATTATATTAGCCACGCTACTATTTTTAATAGCACTTATCGTAAACTTCAATAATGAATGGATTAACCAAGCAATCTATATCCTATCATATATCATTGTTGGGTTAGAAATTGTAAGAAAAGCAATCAGAAACATAACAAGAGGAAAAGTTTTTGATGAAAATTTTTTAATGACAGTAGCAACAATAGGAGCCTTTGGAATTGGAGAATTTCCAGAAGCAGTAGCTGTTATGCTATTTTATCAAGTAGGAGAATTATTCCAAAGTTATGCAGTTGACAAATCAAGAAAATCAATTTCAAGTTTAATGGATATTAGACCTGATTTTGCCAATGTAGAAAGAGAGGGGAAAATCCAAAAAGTAGATCCAGAAGAGGTAAAAATAGGCGAAATCATAGTGGTGAAACCAGGAGAAAAAGTTCCCTTAGACGGACAGTTAGTAGAAGGAAAATCAAGTCTTGACACCAAAGCATTAACAGGAGAAAGTTTGCCACGAGAACTAACCAAAGGAGAAGAGGTATTAAGTGGTTGCATCAACTTAAATGGTGTAATAAAAATAGAAGTAACAAAAGAATATGGAGAATCAACGGTAAGCAAAATATTAGACTTAGTGGAAAATGCAAGCAGTAAAAAATCAAAATCCGAAAACTTTATCTCGAAATTTGCAAGATATTATACACCAATTGTTGTGATAATAGCACTCATTCTTGCCATAGTACCACCACTTATTGACAAAAGTGCAACATTTTCTGAATGGTTATATAGAGCCTTATCATTCTTAGTAGTATCTTGTCCTTGTGCCTTGGTTATTTCCATACCATTAAGTTTCTTTGGTGGAATTGGAGGAGCATCTAAAAGAGGAATTTTGATAAAAGGAAGTAACTATTTAGAGCAATTAGCTAGTACAGAAATAATCGTATTTGATAAAACAGGAACCTTAACAGAAGGTGTTTTTGAAGTCCAAAAAATCAAAGCAATGGATATGAGTGAAGAAGAATTATTGAAAATGGTAGCATATAGTGAAAATTACTCCAATCATCCAATTGCTGTATCGGTAAAAAAAGCGTATCATAAAGAAATTGATGACAAACAAATCATAAAAACAGAAGAACTATCAGGACTAGGGATTGCATCTAAAATTGGGAAACGAGACGTATTGGTTGGAAATGAGAAACTAATGGAGGAAAAACAAATCCAATTCACCCAATGTGATGAGATAGGTACCGTTTTATATGTAGCAATCGAAGGCAAATATGTAGGTTATTTGGTAATTGCAGACAAAATAAAAGAAGATGCCATCAATACCATAAAAACCTTAAAAGAAAATCATATTAAACAAACAATTATGCTAACAGGCGATCGAAAAAAGGTAGGAGAGAGCGTTGCTAATAAATTAGGATTAGATAAAGTTTATACAGAATTGCTACCAGATGGTAAGGTAGAAAAAGTAGAAAGTTTACGAAAAGAAAAAAGTAAAAAAGGTAAATTGGCATTTGTAGGAGATGGCATTAATGATGCCCCAGTTTTAGCGATTTCCGATGTGGGAATTGCAATGGGGGGATTAGGTGCCGATAGTGCCATAGAAGCAGCAGATGTTGTATTAATGACCGATGAACTATCTAAAATAGTGGAGGCGATTCATTTAGCCAAAAAGACCATGAGGATTGTAAAAGAAAATATAGTATTTGCTATTTTGATAAAGGTACTTGTTTTAGTTTTGAGTACATTGGGATTATCCACTATGTGGGAAGCAGTGTTTGCAGATGTAGGTGTATCAATCATTGCGATTATAAATGCCTTAAGGGTATTAAGGGTAAAATAGGTAAAAAATCACATATACCCCCATATTTACAAAATACCCGCATGGGTATATAATAGGAAAGGTGATGCTAGCAATGGAGAAGAAAAAAACACATAGAAGTGAAGAGGAAAAAAAGATTATAACCAATAGAATTAGTAGAATAGAAGGACAATTACGTGGGGTTAAGAAAATGGTACAAGAAGATATTTATTGCAAAGAGGTATTAATTCAATTGTCTGCTATTGAAAATTCAGTAAAAAGTGTATCAAATCATATACTAGAAAATCATTTATATCATTGTGTATCAAAAGATATTGAAAATGGAAATGTAGATATTATTGATGAATTAATAGCATTATTCAAGAAATTTAATAAATAAAAAGAAAGGATTGAGGAACATGAAAGAAACAAAAATAAAAGTAGAAGGTATGGTTTGTGAAGGATGTGAAAATAGAGTGAAGAATGCCTTGCGTAGCATAGATGGCGTAGAAAAAGTAGAAGCTAGTTTTCAAAAAGGAGAAGTAACTATTTTTACCCAAAAAGAAATTTCAAAGGAAGTGTTAGAAGAAAAGATAGAAGATATTGGCTTTGAAGTGGTAAAGGAGGAACAATAACCTAGTATGAAAAAAATAATTTTATCAATTGATGGGATGACTTGTTCAGCATGTTCTAATGGATTGGAAAAATACTTAAACAAGCAAAATGGAATAGTAGAAGCTAATGTCAATCTAGTAATGGGAAATGCAACCATTAGGTATGATGAACAAATACTAGAAGTAAGTAAGTTAGAAGAATTTGTAAAACAAGCAGGTTTTAAAAGTTTAGGAGAATTTAAAGAAATCAATACACAAAAACAAAACAAGAAAGAAAAAGTCAAATTTATTATTTTTACCATTCTCGCAGTCATACTAATGTACATAGCGATGGGGCATATGGTCAATTTGCCAATTTTTGAGTTTTTAGATGTCAAAGTAAATCCTATCAATTATACCCTATGCTTATTCTTATTTGCCATTGCATTTATGGGATATGGTTTTGACATTTTAAAGAATGGGTACAAAAACCTAATTCATAAAACACCGAATATGGATACATTAGTAGGAATTGGTGTAATTAGTAGCTTTTTATATAGTATATATAGTATGGTAAGAATAATAAATGGGGATGGAGAAAATATACACAATTTATATTTTGAATCCACTGCTATCATTATCTATTTCATAAAATTAGGAAGATATTTAGATGGAATTAGTAAAGACAAAACAAGAGAAGCTATCCAAAAACTAGTAAAAATAACACCAAATCAAGCAACCATCAAAGTAGATGGAAAAGAAAAGAAAGTCACATTGGATGAAATCCATAAAGGTGATATTGTGATTAGTAAGCCAGGAGAAAAAGTTGCAGTAGATGGAGAAATCATGGAAGGAATGGCGCATTTTGATGAGTCTTTTATTACTGGAGAGAGTAAACCAGTCAATAAGGGAAAAGGAGATAAAGTAATAGCAGGAAGTATCAATTATGATGGTTATGTAGAATATAAAGCAGAAAAAATTGGAAAAGAATCTACCATATCAGAAATTGTAAGATTGGTGGTAGAAGCCAGTAATACCAAAGCTCCAATTGCTAAGCTAGCAGATACTGTTTCAAGCTATTTTGTGCCTGTGGTTATTGTTATTTCTATCCTAACATTTGTTGCTTGTTTGTTAATAGGATATGAATTTTCGAATAGTTTGATAAGATTTGTTACGATACTAGTTGTGGCTTGTCCTTGCAGCTTAGGACTTGCAACACCACTCGCCATAGTTGTATCAGAAGGATTATGTGCAAGTAATGGCATTTTAGTAAAAAAGAGCGAAATACTTGAAAACGCTGAAAAAGTAAATACCATTGTATTTGATAAAACAGGAACCTTAACTTATGGGAAATTGAAGATTGCAGAAATAAAAAATTACAGCGAAATAGAAACTGATAAATTATTACAGCTAGTGGGAAGCATTGAAAGTAAATCAACGCATCCAATTGGAAAAGCATTTGAAAATTATTTAGAAGAAAATAAGATAGAGAAATTAGAAGTCAAAGAATTTGAAAATGTAACAGGTCTTGGCATTATAGGAAAGGTAGAAGGGCAAAAACTAATTCTTGGAAATGCAAAAATTTTAAATGATTATCAAGTGGAAAATCGATACTATCAGGAGGAAGAAGCGCTTACTAAAAAAGGAAATAGTATTGTGTATGTAGCAAATGAACATGAAATATTAGCACTTATTGGGGTCAATGATGTTGTGCGAGAAAATGCAAAAGAGGTAATACAAGAACTTAATAAGAATAAGGTGGAAACCGTTATGCTAACAGGAGATAATAAAGGGACAGCCGAGAAAATTGCCAAAGAGATAGGCATAACAAAAGTGATTTCGAATGTATTGCCAGCTCAAAAAACACAGGCGATAAAAGAGCTAAAAGAACAAGATAAATATGTTATGATGTGTGGGGACGGTATTAATGATAGTCCAGCACTAGCAACGGCTAATATTGGGGTTAGTGTTAATAGTGGGACAGATATAGCGATGGATTCTTCAGATGTAATATTAACTAGAAATGATTTGAGTAGTATTTTAAATTTAATAAATATTAGTAAAAAGACAGTTAAGAATATTAAACAAAATTTGTTTTGGGCATTTTTTTATAATTGTTTAATGATTCCAATTGCAATGGGATTTTTTACGAAATGGGGAATTACGATAAATCCTATGATGGCAAGTTTTGCAATGATGTTTAGTAGCATAACGGTTATTTTAAACGCCTTGCGATTGAAGAGAGTTTCCTTTTCTGGGACAGGCACCAAGTGACCATTTGGCTCTTTGGGGGACAGGTCTTGGGTGACCACCCCCTTCCCACCAAGGATTATCGTATTTTAGCTGGGCTGAATGCAACTAAAATAAAATTAGAACTTCTTAGATTATTTTATGGAAAGAGTTCACGCTTGACGTGGAAGGGTGCCATAAAATAGTTTTAGAAGTTCTTTTTTATTGAGGGAAGCCGAAGCCCAGCTAAAATACGATAATCCTAGGTGGGAAGGGGGTGGTCACCCAAGACCTGTCCCCCAAAGGGCCAAATGGTCACTTGGTGCCTGTCCCAGAAAGGGCCAGAAAGGGTCTTGCTATTTTTTTTGACATATAGTAAAATAGACGAGAAAAAAGGAGAGCGAAAATGAACTTAAAAGAGATCAAAGAAATAATACCATTTGCTAATAAAATAAAAGTCTATGCCTTTGTAGGACCTTCAGGAACAGGGAAAAGTTACAGAGCGCAAATGGTAGCAGGAGAAAAAGACACCCATTTTATCATAGATGATGGCTTGCTAATCAAAGACAATGAAGTAGTAGCGGGCGAATCGGCCAAGAAAGCTTCTACTAAAGTTGCGACTGTTAAGCATGCTCTTTTTTATGAAGACAAAGAAAAAGGAGAAATCATAAAAGCATTAAAGAAATACAAACCACAAAGTATATTAATTTTAGGAACTTCAGATGGGATGGTGCAAAAGATTGCAGCTAATTTAGGTTTGCCTGAAATTTCAGAAACTACTTATATTACTGATGTAGCAACAGAAGCAGAAATGAAAACAGCAAGAAGAATTCGTGTAACAGAAGGAAAACATGTTATACCTGTACCAACCTTTGAAATAAAAAAGGATTTTTCAGGTTATTTGCTAGACCCCCTTCAAATCTTTAAATCAAAAGGAAAAGGACAAAAGCCTTATATATCAGAAAAATCAATTATAAGGCCAACCTTTAGTTATATGGGGCGATTTACCATTTCTGATTTAGTATTTAGACAAATTGTAGAATTTTTAGCAGTGCAAACACCAGCCATCTATAAAATTCTAAAAACCAGAGTAGAAAACTATGGAGATGGTGCGAAAATTTATATGGAAGTAACTATCATGTATGGTTACAACGTCATAGAAGGATTAAAAGAGTTTAAAGAAAAAGCCAGAAAAGAGATTGAAAAATTGACTGCTATGAATGTAGTTGAACTAGATGTAGTAGCCAAAAATATTTATGTACCAGAAAGGGAGGAATAGAAAGTGTCACGAATTGTTGCTATCGATGGACCAGCTGGCAGTGGAAAAGGAACCATTACCAAAAAAGTAGGAGAAAAATTAGGGTTAATCAACATTGATACAGGGGCAATGTTTCGTTGTGTCACGTTAAACATGATACAGGAAAAAGTAACGTTAGAGGAAGAAGAAAAAATAAAAGAGATATTAAAAAACATAAAAATAGACTTAAAAGAAAACGAAGAAGTTTTCTTAAATGGAATAAACGTAAGCCAAAAAATAAGAGAAGAAGAGGTAACCAAAATGGTATCACCAGTTTCTGTGTTACCGATGGTAAGAGAAAAAATGTTAATTCTTCAAAGGGAAATGGCAAAAGGTAAAAATGTAATTATGGAAGGAAGAGACATCGGAACCGTTGTATTTCCGAAGGCTAATGTAAAAATCTATTTAGATGCTTCGCCAGAAGAAAGAGCAAGACGAAGAGTTAAACAAAATCAAGAAAAAGGTATGGAGAGTTCTTATGAAGAAGTATTGAAAAATATAATGGAGCGAGACAAAAGGGATTTAAGCCGAGAAATAGCACCTTTAAAACAAGCCGAAGATGCTATTTATATAGACACAAGTGATATGACAATTGACGAAGTAGTTGACAAAATGGTAGAAATCATTCAAGAAAAAGTAGGAAAATAGAAAGAGAGTGAAGAATGTGAAAAAAATATTCAAAAAGATAGTAAAAGGAGCCATTTATTTATGGTGTAAAATCTATTATCGAGTAGAAATCAAGGGGTTAGAAAACATACCAAAAGACGAACCTCTTATCTTTTGTGGTAATCATAGAACTTACTTGGACCCACCATTAATAGTGGCAACAGCGAAGAGAGAGATGCGCTTTTTAGCTAAGGAAGAACTGACTAAAAATCCATTTTTGAATTTTTTAGGAAAGGTATTTGAGGCAATCCTTGTAAAAAGAGATGAAAAAGACATAACAGCCATCAAAGAGTCACTAAAAGCATTGAAAGATGGACAATGTATTGCTTTGTTTCCAGAAGGCACAAGGAATGGCTTAGAAAAAGGAGAAAAGGTAAAAGATGGGGTAGCCTTCTTTGCGGTAAGAAGTGGGGCTAAAGTATTACCATGTGGAATAAAAGGAGGAACCAAGGAACATCGACAAGTTACCATTACTTATGGAAAGCCATTAGACTATAGTCAATACAAAGGAAGTAAAGACAAAGAGGTATTAGAGAAAATTACAAATGAAATTATGGAAGCGATTATAGAATTGACAAAATAGCCTAAAAGGTGTATAATTTAATCTGTTTTTAAGAGGCAGGGATTAAGGAACGTCCCCTAATCCCTTTAGAAGGAGTAGTAGAAGATGAACAATCAAAATATTAGAAATATTGCAATTATTGCACACGTAGACCACGGAAAAACTACGTTAGTAGATGCTTTGTTAAGACAAAGTCATATTTTTAGAGAGAATGAACAAGTACAAGAAAGAGTAATGGATTCGAATGACCAAGAAAAGGAAAGAGGAATTACCATACTTTCTAAAAATACTTCTGTTATGCATGGAGATGTCAAAATCAATATTGTAGATACCCCAGGACATGCCGATTTTGGAGGAGAGGTAGAAAGGGTTTTAAAAACTGTTGATGGCGTTTTATTGTTGGTAGATGCTTTTGAAGGTGCTATGCCACAAACTAGAGAGGTTTTAAAGAAGTCATTAGCGTTAGGATTAAAACCAATTGTTGTTATTAATAAAATAGATAGACCAGGGGCAACACCTGAGAAGGTAGTTGACCAAGTAATTGAGTTGTTTATTGAGTTAGATGCTACAGATGAACAATTAGATTTTCCAGTGGTATATGCATCCGCTAAAAATGGAATTGCTAAAATGGATTTAAATGATGAAACAGAAGATTTAAGTTGTTTATTTGAAACCATGATAAAGACAATTCAAGCACCTAATTGTGATGAAGAAGGACCTGCTCAAATGTTGGTATCTAACATTGATTATGATGATTATGTTGGAAGAATTGCCGTAGGTAGAGTAGAAAGAGGTAGCATAACAACAGGTATGCCAGTATCAATTTGTGGAAAAGAAGACAAAATTACACAAGGAAGAATTGCTAAAGTATATACGCATGTTGGCTTAAACAAGGTGGAGGTAGAAGAAGGAAAAGCAGGAGATATCATAGAACTTGCAGGACTTCCAGATATCAACATAGGAGATACCATTTGTGATTTTAACCATCCAGAAAAAATACCATTTGTGGATATTGATGAACCAACGGTTTCTATGACATTTAGTGTAAACAATGGACCATTTGCAGGGAAAGAAGGTCAATTTATTACTTCAAGACACATTAGAGATAGATTATTTAAAGAATTAGAAAGAAATGTATCTTTACGAGTAAAAGAAACAGATACACCAGATTCTTTTGAAGTGTCTGGAAGAGGAGAATTGCATTTATCTGTTTTAATTGAAACAATGAGAAGAGAAGGTTTTGAACTTTTAGTGTCTAGACCAAAAGTTATTATTAAAGAAATTGATGGTGTGAAATCAGAACCAATTGAAAACTTAGTTGTTAATGTTCCAGATGATTGTGTAGGAAATGTTATCGAAAAGTTAGGTAGAAGAAAAGCAGAAATGGTAAATATGGAGCCAGCAGAAGCGGGACATACCAAAATAGAGTTTAAAATTCCAGCAAGAGGATTAATTGGCTATCGTACAGAATTTTTAACAGATACCAAAGGAGAAGGTACGATGAACCATATTTTCGATTCCTATCAACCATTTAAAGGTGATATTCAAGCTCGTGTTAGAGGAACGATTGTTGCATTTGAAAATGGAAAATCTGTAACTTATGGATTATACAATGCGCAAGACAAAGGAGAATTGTTTATTGGACCAGGTGTAGAAGTGTATGAAGGAATGATTGTCGGACTTAACGCAAGAGGCGAAGATTTAGCTATTAATGTTTGTAAGGAAAAGCATTTAACTAACACAAGAGCTTCTGGTTCTGACGATGCTCTTCGTTTAGTGCCACCAATTCAAATGTCACTAGAAAAGGCAATTGAGTTTATTCAAGATGACGAGTTAGTTGAGATTACACCAGAGTCTATTCGTCTTAGAAAGAAGATTTTGGATAGTAAGGAAAGAGAAAGAGCAAATAGACGTTAGAGGAGAAATACTAGAAAATGTCAAGAAGTAGAAGAGAGTTTAAACAAAAACTAAATTATTATAGTGGGAAAGTAGTTCGAGACATAGATATCGCAGAAAAGGCTAGAAAAAATGAACCAATAAAACAAAAGAAAAAATAAGAATTAAATCAAGACATAAAGATAAGAAAGTATGTTAGAAGAAAATTAGAAGAATATGTAGAACAAGGATACAGTAGAGAAGAAGCAGCAGAGTTAATGATGCAGCAAAAACGGAATTGTAGAGAATTTTAGTTATTATACGAAAAATGGAATAGACATAAAACAAATATTTATAAGTTGGGCACAAGAACCAGCTCATAGTAATGATGGAGAAGAAAGATAAATGAACCAACAAGAACTAGAAAGAGTAAAGAAAAAGGCCTTAGAAGACCATATACCCATTATTATGGATGAGACTTTAGAAGTAATGGGAAAATATTTAAGCCAAATAAAGCCAGAAAAAATCCTAGAAATTGGAACAGCAGTAGGATATTCTGCTATGTGTTTTACGAATTTTTTAACAGAAGATGGCAGGATTGATACCATAGAAAGAGAAGCAGAAAGAGTAAAAGAAGCAAGAGAAAACATTGAAAAAGTTGGTGTAGCAGATAAAATTCAAATTTATGAAGGGGATGCTGTAGAAATTTTACCAACCTTAAAGGAACGATATGATGCTGTTTTTATTGATGCTGCGAAAGGAAAATATCCATTTTTCTTAAAAGAAGCCTTAAGAATGATAAAACCAAATGGCATTATTTTTGCCGATAATATTCTATATAAGGGCTATGTACTAAGCGATTATAATAAGCATAAGCAACGTACAGCTGTTAGAAATTTGAGGGAATATATTAAAGAAGTTAGCGAAAATCCTAATCTTGAAACGCAAATTTTAGAAGTTGGAGATGGTTTGGCAATTAGTCAAATAAAATAATAAAAAGTCGTTACATTAATAATTGAAGTGTAACGACCTTTTATTATCTTGCTATATTTCAAGTTCGGTTTCTTCTTCACTTTTTTTATTGTCAGGAGTATTAGCATTTTGATAATACTGTTCTAATGCATATTTTTCTACATCTACTAAAGAAATTTGAGGGGTTTCTTTTATACCTAAAATGTCTTTCAATTTATCAATTAGTAAATCGGCTAAATAAGGAACCTCATCATCTTTTCTTAATATTTCAGTGAATTCTTCTACTATATTTTTTTTATTAACATGGGCAACTGTATCAAAAGTAGAATGGGCGGAACCAATAATATTCATACTAACAGGAGATTTTGCTATGGCAAATATAGGAAGGTATTGTTCTATGGTATATTTTTCAGTACATTTATGTGTTTTTGTATTATAAACTTTGATTTGCTTACCATCGATTTCTTTTAATTCATAGTCATTTTCGTCTTTATAATTGGAGACAGTGGTATTATAAACTTTGATTTCTTTACCACCAATGTTTTTGATTTCGTAATCATTTTCATCTTTCATTATTGTTAACATATCATAATCTTCTTCAAAAGCATCTTTGATTTTTATGCTATTTCTTGCTGTCTCAATCGAGTTTAATTTTTTTTGTATTCTTAAAATAGCAAGATTTAAATCTCTCTTTTCTTTGGCATTACTAGCATAAGATAGTTTCTTTTCGTAACTATTTAATTTTTCTTGCAAAGCTTTTTCTTGTTTTTTAGAAGTTCTTCCTAAAATAGATAGATATTTTTTCAAAGCTTCAGGATCCTGTTCATGTTGCTCTGGATTTACTAATTCGAAAAATTGCTTAACATTAACAGCTTTATCTGGTAAATCGTTGTGGTTAGAAATACCAGCTTTTGATTCATAGTATCTCATTCCAGATTGTAGTTGTACTTCTATTTTTTGACCGTTAGCATCTGTTAATACATAATATAAAGCACAGAAACCATTGGGTTTTTTAGCATCCTTTATCAATTTTCCCTTTATTTTGAATTTTTCAGTAAAAAGAGGATGTTCTAGTATTTGTGGAAAAGTAATTCTTAATATTTCATGTTGTAGTTTGTCGTCCAAACGCATTTTTAAGGACGCTGTAAGAGAATGCAATTCTTCAATTTCTTCATCAGTCGCATTAGGAGCAAAAGAATTAGTAGAACAACGACTTTTATAAGTATCTATTGCTTGTTGTAATCTAGTTGTAAAAGAACCTTCTTTTATTTCGTGAGTACATTGAGGATAAGTAGTATTTTGTAAATGTTCTAATAATTTAATACAAGTCTGAAAATATTCTTCCTCTGTCATAAGATAATCATTAGCATCTAGATATTTTTTTACACCTAAATAAAAAGATAAATTATTGGTTCGGTCACTTTTCAATTCTAATAAATGTTTATTTTCAGGATCAGTTTCATCAAAGTAAATAGTAGAGTTAAAATGTTTTAAAACAATTGTCATAGCAGAGATGTCAGTATTTACCTTATCCGTAAAATTATCTTCGTTTTCTTCATTAGTAAGAAAATGGTTTGTCATATCGGAAAGGGAAATTCCATCTTTAATATTAGAAGGAATTGTATTTTTTATACTTCGATTTAGTTCTTTGTTTGAATTTGATTGAAAACTAGTAATCCCTTTTTTTCGGTCTGGCATAATAATGGATAAATCAGGCCAAAGCTGTTGATAAATTAAGTAAATACCAGCTTCCAAATAAGTTGTATTTTTTTGACCATGAGATGTTGTTTGGTTATAATAGCTATCTACTAAGGAAGAGAAAGTATCTTCTATCAATTGTTTTTGTTGGGAAAATTCTTCTCTATTAACAGGATTTTCTTTTAAAGATAAAAACAAAGAAGGAAAATGTTTATGAACAATAGATTTCAATTTCTCTTGTTCTTTTTGTTCTTCTTCCTTTAAATGGCTATCCTTTCCGTTGGATGTAATTTTGAAGATAGGTTTCTTTAATGATTTCAACTAATTGATTGACCTCATTATTTGTGATTGGGTTGTGAAATAATTGGCTAATATTTTCAGGATAATTAGAAGAAATTAAATTAGTCAATCGTGAAAGTTGAGTATTATTAAGAGATATATCTTTAATAGCAACAAAAAGATCATATAAATTAGATAGTCCAATAGGGAAGAAATCTTTAATTGCTTTTTCATCTGATAATTGATTAATAGGTATTTCTTTAAGTGAATTGATAAATTCATCTCTTTTCTTAATTTCATATGCCATAAATATCACCTCTAGTACTATTATACCATATATTCACATAAAAGCAAAATAACAGGAAAATCTTGCAGAAAAATCCTAATTATGATAAAATTCATAAAAAATAAAAAAGAGGGAATAGTTTGAAAGAAAAATTTATAAAAATAAAACCAAAATAATAGAAAAAGGG
>CANPHV010000029.1 GCA_947573965.1 uncultured Clostridium sp. | reverse complement strand
ATTTAGGAAATACTCTTTTAGTGGTAGAACATGATGAAGATACCATGTATGCAGCAGACCAAATTATTGATATTGGACCAGGCGCTGGAACGCATGGGGGACAGGTTATGGCGCAGGGAACCGCCGAAGAAGTTAAACAAGTGGAAGCTTCTGTTACAGGTCAATATTTGAGTGGTAGAAAGCAAATAGCATTGCCAGAAAAACGAAGAAAACCTACGAAAACAAAAGTAATCGAAGTGCAAGAGGCAAGTGAAAATAACTTAAAAAATGTTAGTGTGAAATTTCCACTAGGACTTTTTAACTGTGTAACAGGAGTATCTGGTTCACGGAAAATCAACATTAGTGAATGAAGTATTATATAAAACAGTGGCAAAAGAATTAAATGGCTCTAATGAAAAGCCAGGAAAATGTAAAGGGGTAAAAGGCTTACAAAATATTGACAAAATCATCAATATTGACCAATCACCAATTGGTAGAACACCACGTTCTAATCCAGCGACATACACAGGAGTATTTGATTTAATTCGTGATATTTTTGCTGCTACAGAGGAAGCAAAATTAAGAGGATATCAAAAAGGAAGATTTAGTTTTAACGTAGCAGGAGGAAGATGCGAGAGTTGTAATGGAGATGGGGTTCACAAAATTGAAATGCATTTTTTACCAGATATTTATGTACCATGTGAGGTATGTAAAGGAAAGCGTTATAATCGTGAAACACTAGAAGTAAAATACAAAGGAAAGACCATTGCAGATATACTAGATATGACAGTAGAAGAAGCTTTAACATTTTTCGATAAAATACCGAAAATTAAACAAAAAATCCAGACTTTGCATGATGTAGGACTTGGTTATATCAAGTTAGGACAACCATCTACAACATTATCTGGAGGAGAAGCGCAAAGAGTAAAACTTGCAACAGAATTATCCAAAAGAGCAACAGGAAAAACTTTATATATTTTGGATGAACCAACAACAGGACTTCATATTGCAGACGTTCACAAGTTAGTAGATATTTTGCAAAGACTAGTAGATACAGGAAATACGATTATTGTGATAGAACATAATTTGGATTTAATTAAAACTTGTGACCATATTGTTGATTTAGGTCCAGAAGGCGGCGATAATGGTGGAGAAATTGTTGCTGTGGGTACACCAGAACAAATTTGTACCAATGAAAGAAGTCATACAGGTAAGTTTTTGAAAAAATATTTGGAATAAAATGGAAAATGGGTTGACATGATGAATAAAAAAATGTATAATAAACATACTAATTAATATAGAGAAATCTATAACTGGTCTGGCAGTACAACCTGTTATCAAGTAAAGAAGTTTATTTGAAGTTGGTAGGCAACTAAAAACCTAAGTTCTTGTAGGACGTATGTGCCTAAAGTTGGCAGGCAACAGAAAAACCAGACATTTGAGGGGAATTATTTTGTGTATTGCGATATACAGAATTTTTCTCCTATTTTTATTAAAAAAGGAAGTTGATAATTTGACTAAAAAAGAGATGATTAGAATTGTGGTAGAAATTGCACAAAAATATGAAAAAACATTAAAGAATAAAAATTTATTATTTGTTTATCTCAATCGTTCAGACTTAAAGATAAGATACAATGAAATAACAACTCAAATGAAGTTACAAATATTAAAAAATTTAGTATCTCTAAATAAGAAGGCTAAAATATTAGGAAATTATAATGTTTCTAAACCTAAATTAAATACAGAGTTAATGATAGGAAATATAGAATGGTGTTTGGGCTTTATAAAAGAGGAAAGATATTACGTACCAAATACCTTATGTAAGGAAGATATAAGAAATGTAGTGATAAATCCAAATCGTATTATTTGTATTTTATCAAAGAAAATTAAAGAAGATTTTTATAGTACAATAGATTATTTAGTCAAAGATATTGAAATTAAAGATATAATCAACTTATACGATTTAAAAGATAAAATTACAATTAATTATGATAAAAAACCTCAAAACTGTCAATACTAAGAAAAAGGCAAAAAAGGAGGAAAAACATGTTTAATTTCAGAACAGACCTAGCTTCAGAAAGAAGAGAAATCTATCAAAAAGCAAACAAATTAGATGAAATTGACGGAGTTGAGGCAAATCAGGAGGAAATCAATGACACAATCAAAGTCGAAAGAGTAAAAATAACCAATGAAAATGGGGAAAAAGCACTTGGAAAGCCAATGGGAAGTTACATTACCATAGACATTAAACGATTAAAATTAGCACAAGAAGAGGAATTACAAAAAGCAGGAGAAGTCTTAACCAATGAACTTAAACAAGTCATAGGAAACCATATAGACAGTCAGGGAGAAATTTTAGTGGTTGGACTTGGAAATATCTATGTAACACCAGATGCTTTAGGACCAAAAGTAATTAATGAAATTGAAGTTACGAGGCATATCATCAATTATTTACCACAATATATAGAAGAAGGAACTAGGATGGTAAGTGCTATATCGCCAGGGGTTTTGGGAACAACAGGTATCGAAACTGTAGAAATTCTAAAAGGAATCGTAGATAATACAAAACCAAAATTAGTCGTTGTAATTGATGCATTAGCTTCTCGTAGCATCGAAAGAATAAGTAGTACTGTGCAATTGTCAGATACTGGGATTGTACCAGGAGCAGGGGTAGGAAACACAAGAAGCGAAATCAGTCAAAAAACATTAGGGGTTCCTGTAGTAGCAATTGGTATCCCAACAGTTGTAGAGACAGCAGTTTTGGTAAATGACTGCTTGGATTTATTTATCGAAAAACTACAAAATGAGGCAAAATCAAATGATTATCTAAATCAACTAAAAGAAGAGGATAATTATGAGGAAATTAAAGAAGCGTTAATTCCAAAGGATTATAATCTAATTGTAACACCAAAAGAAATTGATGACTTAATTGAGAATATGAAAGAGATAGTTGCCAGTGGTATTAATGGTGCTATGTAAAAAGAAAAAAGTGTTGTAAGTATTGCAATACTTTTTTTCGATTGGTATAATGGAGAAAAAAGGGAGAAAAGTAAAATGGAAGAAGCAAAAGAAGAAATTAAGGTTGAAACAAGAACTTTAGAACAATTGTTGAAGGATTTAAGAGAAGAAAAAAATTGGACGTATCTGCATGTGGTAGAAGAGTTAAACAGAATAGGGTTAGTAGTAAGTGATAAGCAAGTAAAAAAATGGGAAATTGGATTAGAATATCCAAACATAGATGAAATTTACAAATTATCAGAATTATATTTTGTGCCAAGTGATAATTTTGTTATGGCAAAAACCAATAGTTATCAAGAAGGCCTAAATTCTGTCCATGCCACTTTAATAAAATGGATATGCTATCTAACAGGGGTATCTCTAAAAATAGGGTATATCGCCTTCTATATAATCATTACAGCAGCTCTATTTGGATCGCTTATGTTTTTTGCTGGAAATGCAAATGAGGTACTTAATACCTTAAGAAAGAATTAAAAGATATCAACACTTTTTATGAAAAAAATTCCACAGCAGGGCATCTAAATTAACGATGTTCTGTATGTGGAATTTTTGCTTTCTTATACAAATGACAGATATTACAATCGGTGCATAAATTAACGCGTTTTTCAAATACTAACTGTAAAGTATTAATAAATTCATCGATATAGTCATCTACTAGATGAACGTAAATTTTTTTAGGAAGCAAAGTTAGTAATGAATTTAAAATATAATCATTCGAAGAAAATGTGATATCGCTTAAATACTTAGCCTTAAAAATGTCATCTTTCATCACAATCAAATTTTTATTTTCATCCAATAACAAAGAATCCGAAGAAGAAAACACAACATGAACAGCATCACAACCATATCCTTGCGAATTAATATATAATTTTAATAAAGAGATAAACTCCAAATATTCTTTTTCTATCACAAAGCGATTTACTGCTTCCCCCACAATATCATCCAAATAAGAAACATAATTTTTCAATCTAAAATTCACGAAGCCATTTAGCACAACCGCTTTATGAGTAGACAGAAAATCATAAAAAGCGTCATAGACTAGATGAAACTTTTTATCAAAAAGTTCTGAAAAATCATCAGCCATAATATCAAAGCAACTAGCTAAGATTTCATTTCTTTCAGAAGCATCAAAATAAAAATAATTTTGTAAAATAGAGCGTTTCAACAAATCTTCTTCTTGTTCATCAATCACCAAAAAGCTTAAAATAGAAGCTATTTGCGATAAGAAAAGAGAAGTGTCATTACCAGAATAATGAATAATTACATTTTTATAAAGTTTGAATTCATTTTCTGAAAAATAGATATGGTCTAAGTCAAGATTTCTAAATTCATTTAGTAGATAAGTAATCAAATCAGAATTATTTGTCTTAATACAAAGCGACCTCATAAAAAATTCTCCTTTCTAACATACCTAGTATCTACTAAATTTCAAAAAGTTATACATTATAGTATGCAGATTGGAAAATTTGGTGCAAAAGGGATTAGGGGACGTTCCTTAAAATCCCTGTTTCTAGGATTAAGGGATACTCTTTAAGAGTTTTTGCCTGGCTATGTTTTGTGCCAAAAAGCAGGGATTTTAAGGAACGTCCCCTAATCCCTGCTTAGTGATAAAGTCTATAATCAATGTCTGGAAAGACACAGTCTTTTTTTGAAATATCTTTTAAAAATTCTTCATCGATAGCATCTTCTTTAATTTGATAATAAAGTTTTGTAAAGCGACCAATATGGTCTTTAATTCTTTTTTTGGCATAATCAACCATAGTACCATTGGTAATAATAAATAACCAGTCACTGCTTTGGGCTAATAATAATTCTCTAGCACATTGGTTTAGTGCTTTTTTCTTTAATCCTTTGCTATTTGGATATTCCCAAGCCAATTCACACATTCTATCACCAGCTACATGTAAATGTCTGTGAGCATAGTCATTGGTTGGATTTAGCCATACTTCGCTATAACCATTAGCCCCCCAACTAGAGCGACAAGGGGAAGCTACTTGTATATTAGGATATTTGTCAATATATTCGGAAGGTGTGATTAGTTCAAAGTTACAGTCATCATAATAGATTTTTTTGAAAAGAATATATAACCAATAAGGTCCTTCATACCACCAATGACCATAAAGTTCAGCATCATAAGGACATAAAACGATAGGTGGTGTTTCCATATATTGTGAAAGATTACCAATTTGAGAAGTTCTGCTATCTAAAAAATGCCCAGCTTGTTTTTCTGCAGAGTCCATAGCCCACCTAGGATTATAATAATCTTTAAAATCAGTATCTCCAGTGATACGATAGTACTTAATTCCAGTGTGAACACGAACACCATTATGAGCAATATATGGTTTAATATAGTCATAATCAGCTTCATAACCAATATCACGGTAAAATTCACGATAATTAAAATCACCAGGATATCCATTGATAGAACTCCATACTTGTCTAGAGGACTCAATATCACGGCCGAAGGCAATAACACCTTCTGGAGAAACAATAGGAGCAAAGGTACCATAGATAGGAGTTGGGTTAGCATATAAAATACCATGCGATTCGGTAATTACATAGTCAATGCCAAATTCTTTTAAATATTTATCGGCTTCAGGAACGTAGCCACATTCTGGTAGCCAAATGCCACGAGGTTTTTTTCCAAAGTATCTTTCATAGGTTTGCACACCAACAGCAATTTGCGCTTTTACAGTTTTTTCATTGACGTATAAAATAGGAAAATAACCATGAGTTGCCCCACAGGTAATGATTTCTAACACACCGATGTCTTGAAAGTGTTTAAAAGCTTCAATTAAATTGCATTGATAAACTTCTTTGAATAAATGTAAATCATTGGAATATCTATCTAAATAGTAATGAGAAAGCTTGTTTAATCTTTTGTCTCCTGCTGTTCTTTTAATTTCTTTTTCAGATAGTTCAATTAATTGTTTCAAATATTTAATATATTTTCTTTGTAATAATTTATTATCTAACATAGAAAGTAGAGGAGGCGTCATTGACATGGTAATTCTAAAATTAACACCTTCATCAACTAGTTTTTGAAAATTGGTTAAAAGTGGAAGATAGGTTTCAGAAATTGCTTCAAATAGCCAGGTTTCTTCTAAATAGTCATCACTTTCTGGATGATGGATAAAGGGAAGATGGGCATGAAGTACAAAACTTACATATCCTTTTTTTTCTTGCATTTTTAAATTCTCCTTTGTTTTTTATATTCTAATTTCTTAATAAAAAGGTGAGCTGAAAAGCAAATGCCAAAGAAAGGCAAGTCAGCTCACTATCATTTTAATTATTTAAATCTAGACGAAAAACTGCCAGAAGAAGGATTGCCAGAAGAGGGGTTGGATAGGTCAAAAATTTCTTCTATATTTTCATCTGGATAAATGGCTTTATAAAAATCGTAAATGGTATAAATTTTTCCCATATTTCGGATAAATGAGATAGAGGCGATTGATTTTTGCGTTTGCTCTCCAGTTTTTACATTTCGAAAATAAACCATTTTTTGGTTTTTATCAAATAGAATTCTATCATTAGGGGCTTCAATCTCATTAGAAGTTGTAACATAAATATAGTCCACTGTTAATTGTTCTGTTTTATGGATAGGTCGTCTGCCAAGTTCAATACGATAATCACATTTACTATCTGCTACACTTAAATACCAACTATTGGCAAAATCATTAATTTCTACTTCAAAGCTGTAACCTAAGGTATCATTGTGTACAATCAAAATAGGTCTTGTAGCTTCAAAAAAGTTGTCACCATATTGCTTTTCAAAATTTTTTCTGTCTTTATTTGAGATATCCCAATAGATAAATAAATTAGTAGGAGTTTGTGCCAAAACTTTTACAACGGTTTGGTTATAACGATAGGGTAAATCATAATATTCAACAATTTCTACCTTCTTTTTGGTAGTTCTTTTTCGTGTAGAAGTAGTTTTTTTTGTGCTGGAAGCTTTCTTTTCAGCAGTTTTTTTGGTTGTTGCTACCTTTGTTTTTGTGCTAGCGGCTTTAGTGGAAGATGACTTTTTAGTAGTGGTCGGTTTTTTTGTTGTGGTTTTTTTGTTGGCTACTGGTTTGGTTGTTGTAGCCTTTTTGGTAGTAGCTTTTTTAGGGGTGCTAGCTGTTTTTTTGATATTTACTTTTTTTTCTACTTTTTTATTTTCTTCTAATTCTTTTTGTTCTTTGGTTTTTCTTGGCATTTTTTCCTCCTATGTAATCTCTTAACTTTCTTTCTTATCTTATACTAAAAATAAAATTAATTCAAGTAAATTTGACAAAGTTTTTGAATTTGTTTTACAAAAGGTAAAAGAAGAAGGGGAAATGTATTTTTTTGCTAAATTTCACAAAAAACCTTTCAAAAAAGAACAAAATAGTATAAAATAGAAAAAAATAAAAAAATAGGAGAGGAAAATGAACAAAAAATGGCAAATCTATGAAACAGACGAAAACAAAATCCAAGAAATAGAGCAAAAATACCAAATCAACAAACTACTAGCCACCATTTTAGTCAACCGAAATATAACTAAGAAAGAAGATATACGCTTATTTTTAGAGCCAACAAGAGGCGATTTTCATAATCCATTTTTAATTACTGACATGGAAAAAGCAGTAGAGAGAATTATTAAGGCGATTGAAAAGCAAGAAAAAGTAACCATCTATGGAGACTATGATGTCGATGGTATCACCAGTATAACCGTACTAAAAAGCTTTTTGCAAGACAGAGGACTAACTGTTGAAAGCTACATTCCTAATCGATTAGAAGAAGGATATGGCCTAAACAAACAAGCCATCGAAAAAATCGCAAAAAGTGGTTGTGAACTAATGATAACCGTAGACTGTGGCATATCTGCCATCGAAGAAATTGACTATGCCAATTCGTTAGGAATTGAAACCATTGTAACAGACCACCATGAGCCAGGAAATGAATTACCAAAAGCATTAGCCGTAATTGACAACAAAAGAAAAGATAGTACTTATCCTTTTCGTGAATTAGCAGGAGTAGGAGTGGTTTTTAAAGTAACACAAGCCATAGGGATGAAATTAGGTCTAAAAGAAGAAGAATATTTAAAATATCTAGACATTGTTTGTGTAGGAACCATATCAGACATCGTACCATTAGTTAATGAAAATAGAGTTATTGCTAAACTAGGACTGATGCTAATTCGCCAAACGAAAAATATTGGTTTACGTTCCATTATCAATTCATCTGGTTACACCAAAATAGATTCCAATAGCATATCTTTTGGAATAGCCCCTAGAATTAATGCCTGTGGAAGAATGGGAAAAGCAGAAGAAGCATTAGAACTATTGATGTCTAAAAATTATAATCAAGTAAGTGAATTGACTCAAAAATTAAATGACCATAATCGTATCCGACAAGAAACCGAAAAAAATATATTCGAAAATGCCGTCAAACAAATAGAAGAAGAACATTTGGAAAATAACAATGCCATTATTGTAGGTGGACACAATTGGCATCATGGTGTCATTGGAATTGTATCTTCTAAAATTACCGAAATGTATTTTAAGCCAAGCATTTTATTAAGTTTTGAAGAAGACGGGATAGGAAAAGGTTCAGGAAGAAGCATTCCAGGATTTGATTTGCACGATGCTTTGATGCAATGTATGGACACCATTGAAAAATTTGGTGGACATAGTATGGCAGTAGGAATTACAGTGCGAAAAGAGAAATTCAAACAATTTCGAGAAGAATTTGAAAAAATAGCCCAAACAGCTCACATCGATGAAATCATGCCAGTTATCCAAGTAGATAATAAAATAGAAATAAAAGATATCGACAAAGAGATGGTAGAAAGTCTAAAGCAATTAGAGCCATTTGGAGAAGGAAATCGAATGCCAGTGTTTGTATTTAAAAACTTAAAAATCGATTCCATTCGTGCCTTGTCAGAAGGAAAACATTTAAAATTAACCTTAAAAGATAATAATACCATTATAGGTAGTATTGGCTTTAATTTGGGTCATTTAGCCGAAGAATATCGAATTGGAGATAAAATTGATGTGGTAGGTGTACTAGAAATCAATAGCTTTAATGGGGTAGATAGCCTGCAAATCAATATGAAAGATATGATGAGGTCTTTATAGAATAGAAAAGAGGGGAATAGCGTTGCAAGAAGAAAAAGAAATAACCATACAAGAAGTAATCAATAAACGAAAAGAGCATGCTAGAAAAATTGATAGTAAACGAATTATGAAGGCGTATCAATATGCAAAAAATAACCATGGTGACCAATGTAGACGTTCTGGTGAACCCTATATTATTCATCCTCTTAATGTAGCCTACATTTTAGCCGATATGGGACTAGACGATAGTACCATTTGTGCAGCTCTTTTACATGATGTCGTAGAGGACACAGAAATAACAGATAGTGATATTAGGCAAGAATTTGGAAACGAAATAGCAGAAATGGTAGAAGGGGTTACCAAATTAGGGTCTGTTCAATTTGCATCCATCGAAGAACAACAAGTAGAAGACTACCGAAAAATGTTTTTAGCAATGGGAAGAGACATTCGTGTTATTCTCATTAAATTAGCAGACAGACTTCATAATATGAGAACCTTGAAATTTTTAAAAAGGGAAAGACAAATTGCCAATGCCAAAGAAACCATGGAACTATATGCGCCATTGGCGAATCGTTTAGGTCTATATTCCATCAAATGGGAATTAGAAGATTTAGGATTTAAGTACTTAAATCCAGAAGAATACCATGATTTAGTAGAAGGCATCAACAAAAAAAGAGAAGAACGACTTACCTTTATTGAAAAAATCATGGAAGATATCCGTGTTCAATTAAAGAAACAAAAAATAGAGGCAGAAGTAACAGGAAGAGCTAAACATCTATATAGCATTTACCGAAAAATGAAACGAGACAATAAAACACTTGACCAGATTTATGACTTATTTGCTCTTCGTATTTTAGTCCATTCGATTAAAGACTGTTATGCAGCTTTAGGTGTAGTACATGAAATGTATAATCCAATGCCAGGAAGATTTAAGGACTATATAGCTGTACCAAAACCCAATATGTATCAATCCATACATACTACTTTGCTAGGGGACAAAGGAACGCCATTTGAAGTACAAATTCGTACTTGGGATATGCATCGAATTGCCGAATTTGGTATTGCAGCCCATTGGGCTTATAAGGAAGCCAATTATTTTGGCAAAAAAACATCTGTCAAAGTAGAAGAAGATAAATTAGCTTGGCTTAGAGAAACTTTAGAGTGGCAAAAAGAAATGCAAGACCCACAAGAATTCTTAAATACTTTAAAGACGGAACTATTCGAAGACGAAGTATATGTTTTTACGCCCAAAGGAGAGATTAAAGTATTGCCAAGAGATGCCACACCAATCGACTTTGCCTATACCATTCATGCAGAAATTGGTCATCATATGACAGGGTGTAAAATCAATAGCAAAATGATGCCAATCATTACACCTCTAAAAAGTGGGGATATTGTGGAAATCATCACTTCTGACAATTCCAAAGGACCAAGTCGAGATTGGCTCAAATTTGTAAAAAGCACCAGTGCAAAAAACAAAATCTTAAATTGGTTTAAAAAAGCACAAAAAGCAGAAAACATCGAGCGAGGAAAAGAACTAATCGAAAAAGAATTAAAACGAATTGGCTTTACCTATACAGACCTATTTAAACCAGAATATATAGAACCGATGTTAGACAAATACAAATATAAGAACCAAGAAGAAATGTATGCAGCAGTTGGATTTGGTGCCAACTCTTCTGTCAAAATAATTGCCAGAATGTTACAAGAATATCGAAAAGAACATGAAGAAGAAAACATTGAAGCCAAAATAGAAGAATTAGCCAAAGCACGACTTAAGAAACCAAAACCATCTACTTCAGGTGTCATCGTAAAAGGAATTGACAATTGTTTAGTCAAATTATCCAAATGTTGTAATCCTTTGCCAGGAGACGAAATTGTAGGTTACATCACCAAAGGAAGAGGTGTGTCTGTTCACAGAAAAGACTGTGTAAACGTTGGCGACTTATTTACAGAGGAAAATCGAATGATTGACGTAGAATGGTACCATGAACATGAGACATCTTATCAAGTAGACATTGAAGTTTTATCAAACGATAGAAATGGGTTATTGGTGGATATCTTGAAAGAAATTGGAACCACCAAAGCCAAAATATTAGGAGTTAACACGAAAACGACCAAAGAAAGAATTGCCATTATGGACATTACCTTAGAAATTGAAAACTTAGAAGAACTAGGCAAAGTCCAAAAAGCAATCAGAAAAGTTGATAGCGTATATGAAGTAAGAAGAAAGAAATAATGTCGTATTAGGGACGGTTCTTTTCCGACATTTTGGCATTGGAAATGAACTTAATCATTCCAAGATAAATAAAAAGAGATGTCCCAATGCCAAAATGTCGGAAAAGAACCGTCCCTAATACGACATAAGTAGGAGGAAAGAAAAGATGAATCGAGAAGAAGCATTTGAAATTTTAAATAAATATATGAAAGGTGAAAAATATCTTAAACATTCTTTAGCAGTAGAGGCAATTATGAAAGGACTAGCAAGAAAGCTAGAACCAGAAAAGGAAGAATACTGGGGAATCGTAGGATTGTTACATGACCTAGATGAAGAACATTGTAATTGGCAAGAACACCCAGAGGTACATGGAAAAACAGCAGTAGAAATTTTGAAAAAAGAAGGTATTGAGGACGAAGTGTTATTTGATGCTATTTGTGCCCACAATCCAGCATCAGGAGTAAAAGCAAAAACGACACTACAAAAGGCAGTATATGCAGCAGACCCAATGAGTGGTTTTTGCAATGCGATTGCTTTGTGCTACCCAGATAAGAAGATTGCTAGTGTTAAAATAAAATCTGTCTTAAAAAGAATTCCAGAGAAAAGGTTTGCAGCAGGTGCGAATCGCGAAGCTATGTTATCCATTGAAAAATTGGGAATTGAAATGGAAGAATTTGCAGAAATAGCCCTAAATTCCATGAAGGAAATTGCAGAAGAACTAGGATTATAGTGTCCTATTGGGGACGGTTATTTTTGGGACATTGTGTAAAAATGTCCTAAAAAGAACCGTCCCCAATAGGACATGAAGGAGAGGAAGAAAATGAAGTTAAAGGAACTTAAGATAGATACTTGGATAGGAGACCCAACGAATTGCTATATTGTTGTTGATGAAGTGTCTAAAGAAACGATGGTAATTGACCCAGCTGGTGAGGTTGATAAAATAGAAGAATTGATTAAAATTATGGAGGGGAATTTAAAATATATTTATTTAACCCATTGCCATAGTGACCATATATTAGGGGTAACAGAGTTGAAAAATAGGTGTGGTGGAAAGATATTAATTCATAGAGAAGATAGTGAAGGACTTAATAATCCCGAAATTAATTTATCGCCTTATATAGGTGTTGGAGAAATTGAATTAGAAGCAGATTCTAGAATCGATGATGGTGATTTAATTCATTTAGGAAATTTACAGTTTAAAGTTCTTCATACACCTGGTCACACAAAAGGAAGTACTAGTTTATATTGTGAAAAAGAAAGTTGTTTGTTTTCTGGCGATACAATTTTTAGAGGAACGTGGGGAAGGACAGATTTACCTACTTCTAGTAGAACTGATATTATGAAGTCAATTGAAGAGAAGATTATGGTTTTGCCAGATGAAACAATTGTGTATCCAGGTCATGGCATGATGGCTATGTTAAAGGATGAAAAACCGATTTATTTGGAGTTGAAACCAAAGCTGTTTTGATTTCTAAATTTCATGCCAAAACTCTGGAAATTACTGGGAAATATGAAAAATACTTGACTTTTTTGCTTGTTGTACGTTATAATTGCCAAAGCAACATAAAATTAGAAAAGCAGTAGGAGGTATGGATTGTGGAAGGAATAATTTTTAAGGAAATTAAAAAAATGAACAATTATGGATATCGGATTGTTTTAGCCGATAATGATGAGACTTGTATAATCTATGAGAAGCGAGATACGAGAGAAGAAAAAGAAATCTTGAAAATCGTTGCTTTCAATGATATGTGCAAGCTTCGGATAAAGTTTGCTAAAGATGAAAGAGTAGCTTTGGCGGATTGGATCCAGATTAGACCCAAATTAGAAAAAAAGGGTCTGATGATTTTCTATGAGAAAGATAGATTGGCATATGGAAAAGAATTGTTAGTCTAACAAGTACCTTCAAATTAGCTGGCATTATGCCAGCTTGTAATTTTTTAATAGAAACCTGAGAAATAAAGCAAACAAGAGAACAGCAATCAAAACGCAAGAAAGAAACAAAGAAAACAAATTTCTTAATTGCGAAATATATCTAAAAAACCAAAAAGTTATTTCTCATTTGCGAAATAACTTGACAAATAAAAAACAGAAGAATATAATTGGTATAGGTGATGAAAATGTTAAAAAGAGAAATGTATTTATCGAGAATTAGAGGTTTTTATGACAGCGATCTTATTAAGATATTAGTTGGAATAAGAAGATGCGGAAAATCTGTGATATTAAATCAAATTATGCAGGAACTAAGAGAAAAAGGGATTGATGAAGAACATATTGTATATGTAAATTTCGAACTTATAGAGTTTGAAGATTTACAAGACTATAAGAAATTAAATAGCTACATTAAAGAAAAAATAATAGATGACAAAAAATATTATGTATTTTTAGATGAAATTCAAAAAGTAGATAAATTTGAAGAAGTAGTAAATTCGTTAAGAGCATCGATTAAAAATATAAGCATTTTTATTACAGGTTCCAATAGTAAACTATTATCAAATGAATTATCAACCGTGTTATCTGGTAGATATGTATTATTTAATATTTATCCATTAAGCTATAAAGAATTTATAGAATTGGCAAGAAAAGAAGCTAAATCAGAAGAAACTTTCTGGGATTTTGTTAAATGGGGAGGGCTTCCTAACAGAATGCAATTCACAGAAGAAAGCAATATTAAGGATTATCTTCATAGTGTATTTGATTCTATTATATTAAGAGATGTAGTAGAAAGATTAGGATTAAAAGACACAGTTTTATTTGACTTGTTATTACAATATATTATAGATATAACAGGACGTGAGTTTTCAGCAGAAAATGTAATACGATTTTTAAAAAGTGAAGAAAAATCAGTATCAACAGAAACTTTATACCTATATTTGGATGCACTATGCAAAGCCTTAATGATAAAAAAGATATATCGATATGATATTCATGGAAAAGCCATATTAAAAACATTAAACAAATACTATATGACTGATTTAGGGATAGCACAAATAAAAAACAATAATTTTGAGATCAATAAAAGTTTTGCTATTGAAAATGTTGTATATAATGAATTACTAGTAAGAGGATACGAAGTCTATATAGGAAAAACAAAAGAAGGGGAAATTGATTTTATTGCAACAAATGATAAAGAAAAACTATACTTTCAAGTTGCTTATTTATTAAAAGAACCTAAAACAGAAATTAGAGAATTTGGTGTTTATAAAGAAATAGAGGATAATTACCCTAAATATATTCTATCGTTAGATAAAGCAGATTTTTCAAGAGATGGGATAATTCATAAAAATATAATTAGTTGGTTATTAGAAAAATAGGAACCAATATTAAATGAAAGAAAGTGATAAAATGAATAAAACAGAACCAAGAACCCTTGCAGGATTTATGGAGCTATTGCCAAACGAGCAAATACTATTCAATCAAATGAAAGCAAAAATAGAAAATACTTATCAAAGATTTGGTTTTTTACCATTAGATACACCTGTTATAGAATTGTCAGAAGTGTTACTTGCAAAAGCAGGAGGAGAAACCGAAAAACAAATTTATCGTTTTACCAAAGGAGAAACAGACCTTTCCTTGCGATTTGATTTAACAGTTCCGCTTTCTAAATATGTAGCCAAAAACTATGGAAACTTAAGTTTTCCTTTTAGAAGATATCAGATCGGAAAAGTCTATCGTGGAGAAAGAGCGCAAAAAGGAAGATATAGAGAATTTTACCAATGTGATATTGATATCATAGGAGATGGCGAACTAGAGGTTATCCATGATGCAGAACTACCAAGTATTATTTATGCGATATTTAAAGAGTTAGGATTTGACAATTTTACAATTTGCATCAATAATCGCAAAATATTAAATGGACTATTTGAAAGTTTAAAGCAAAAAGAAAAGGCAGTAGAAATCTTAAGAGTTATCGACAAGCTTGATAAAATTGGAAAAGAAGCAGTTGTAGAAGAATTAACAAAGTTAGAGGTAGGAAAAGCAGAAATTGAAACCATGATGAACTTTATTACCATAGAAGGAAATTCAGATGAAAAAATTCAAAAGCTAGAACAATTAGGAATCGAAAATGAAGGTTATCAAAAAGGAATAGAAGAATTAAAAGAGGTAGTAAAAAACATTCGATTATTTGGTGTACCAGAAGAAAACTTTAAAGTAGATTTGACCATTGCAAGAGGGCTAGATTATTATACAGGAACCGTGTATGAAACCTTTTTAAATGATTATCGAGAAATAGGAAGTGTATGTTCTGGTGGAAGATATGAAAATTTAGCAGAATATTATACCGATAA
>CANPHV010000028.1 GCA_947573965.1 uncultured Clostridium sp. | reverse complement strand
TCTGTACTTAATTTATATAAAAATCTATCAAACTATATAATTCACGGATTCAGGTGGTTATGATGTAACGATTGATGGAAATGGAAGCGTGACAGTAGTAGAAGAGAGTACTGGGGATAACCCAACACCAACTCCACCAGCGTTGGCAACAGTAGAAGAAGCAAAAAAGGCGGGAACTGTTTTGGACGAAACGAATCCAACAACCATTACTGATACGTATGGAAATGAAGTAAAAGTACTAGAAGGATTTAAAATAGCAGAAGATTCAGCAACAGATGTAACAGGTGGAGTCGTCATTGAAGATGTAAGCCACGGAACTACTGCTGGAAGTCAATTTGTGTGGATACCAGTGGGAACAGTTTATACAAGCGCAGATAAAAGTACAAGTAAAACCATAACACTAGATAGATATACTTTTGATACCAGTGGAAATCCAACACCGCAAGGAGAAAAAGTAATAGATAGTTATTTTAAAGAGTTGGCAATGTCTAGTTATGGAAATACAGTTGCCAAAGACATAGAAGCCTTTAAAACAAGTGCAACAACCAATAAAGGATATTATATCGGAAGATATGAAGCAAGAAGTGTAACGCAAAGAACAGCTGAAACAGATGCTTTAGGACAAATAACGATAAAGGCAAGCGACTATGTGTATAACTATGTAACCCAACCACAAGCAGCAACAGTAGCAAGAGGAATGTATGGCGAAGATAAAAAGTTTACCAGTGATTTAACCAATAGTTATGCATGGGATACTGCAATAATATTTTTGCAGACTTTTGATAATCGAACAGATAAAACAAAACCATATTCAAGACAAAACAGTTTAAATACTTCTTTAGCACCACAAGGAACGAATAATTTAACAGATTTGGCGAAACAAGATAAGATATGTAATATATGGGACATGGCAAGTAATGGTTATGAAAGGAATACAGAAACCTATAGCAGTTCCATCTATCCGTGTGTCACTAGGGGTAGCACTTATAACAACGGTAACTACTATGCGAGCTATCGCACCTACGGTAGCATCTCCCAGGTTTACGACGGTAGTATGTTTAGGCCTGTACTTTATTTGTAGGACTGAATTCTTTGGTACAAGAAATAATAAGGAAAATCGAAACTTTCAAGTGAACGGTATCAATCTATTAACATAATTTTTTCTATTTGATAAAATATTAATTACGTGAGAATAGTATTTTTTAAGATAAGGAATCATAAGCAAAAGAAGTAAAAAATGGAACCAAAGAAAGGAAGAAATTATGATAGGTAGAATGAATTTAAGAAACAAAACAAAAGCTACCAAAGGTATAACTTTAATTGCATTAGTAATAACGATAATTGTCTTGTTAATTTTGGCAGCGGTAAGTATAGCAACTTTAACAGGAGAGAATGGAATTTTGAGTAAAGCTAACACTGCCAAAATAGAAACAGAAA
Source organism: uncultured Clostridium sp. (assembly GCA_947573965.1). Lineage (GTDB taxonomy): Bacteria > Bacillota > Clostridia > TANB77 > CAG-508 > CAG-269. Next base: position 14,609 of record CANPHV010000028.1, on the reverse strand, counting down.
AAGCAGGTGCCAAAGAAAAGGTACAAATGGCAGTAATGAGTAGTTTTGATGATAGAGGAAAACTGGATTACACACAGTTAAAAACAAACTTAGATAAGGTAGAAGGAATTGATAAAAACACGGTACCAGTAGAAATAGAAAAGGACAGTTTCGACCTAACAGTAAAGGTAGATGGATATAATGTAATTATAAAGGAAAATGGAGAAGTGATAATACAAGGAGAAAGTATAGGAGAAGACAAGCCAACCTTACCATCAACAGCAGATACTACTCCATATTTGCCAGAAGGAGCAACAATAGATAAAGAACATGATACGTTAGAAGATGGTTTCGTAATTAAAGATAAAAATAGGAATGAATGGGTATGGATAGAAGTGCCAAAATCTATTTATACCAATCCAAATTATAATGGAGGAACAGCACCTAGTAGTTCAGAGGATTATACTAAAATTGAAAGTACCATGCAAGCCTATGCAAGTGCCTATCGAGAAACTGGTTATATAGATACCTTTTACTCATCAGCCCAACATGGATTTGCAAATGCAACAGAATATAATAATTGGAAAAATTCAATGCTTAAAAGTGTATATGAAAATGGAGGATTTTACATTGGAAGATATGAAGTAGGAACGGATACAGCAAGATTTGCAGGTGGTGATGCCTTAACAAATCCACTAATCCAGAGAGACAAATATCCCTATAATTTTGTGACTTGTAGTCAAGCACAAACTTTAGCAAAACAATTATCAACAGGAGGAAAAACAGGTAGCTTAATGTTTGGAATTCAATGGGATTTAGTCATGAAGTTTTTAGAAGAAAAAGGAGCAAAAACACAAACAGAATTAAAAACAAATTCATCTAGTTGGGGAAATTATTATAATGTATCATTTGATATAAAAAGAGAACAAGGATTATATACAACATCGCCAACTACTTCTGGTTCATGGAATACAACAAGTAATTATACAAAGCCAAGTTCAAGCGATGTATTATTAACAACAGGAGCAGTCGATAGAAATAGTGTATTAGGAATTTATGACATAGCAGGAAACATGTATGGATGGACACTGGAAAAGTCTGCTGTTACTAGTCGTCCATGTGTCTGTATGGGCGGCCGTTCTGGCAACCCTGGATTTGACACTCCAGCTGCCTACCGTTCCCGTGGCAACGTTACTTCCCTTGCCGAAGAAAACGTTGGAATTCGTCCAGCTTTATGGTAGAATGGAATTTTTCTGTGTACTAAAACTCTTTACAAACCAATAAGCATATGATAGAATAAAGGCAATGAAATATAACTATATTTCATTGTCTATTAAAATACCTAAGAAGGTGGAAAAAATGATAAAATTTACAAAAATGCATGGGCTAGGGAATGATTACGTATATATGGATGCTATTCATCAAACCATAGAAAACGAATCATCTCTAGCTCAATTTGTTAGTAACAGACACTTTGGGATTGGTTCGGATGGGCTCATCTTAATTTGCAAAAGTGAGGTAGCAGATTTTAAGATGAGAATGTTTAATAGCGATGGAAGTGAGGCAGAAATGTGTGGAAATGGAATTCGTTGTGTTGGAAAGTTTGTATATGATAAAGGATTAACTGACAAGACGAACGTAAGAATTGAAACATTGGCAGGTATTAAGACTTTACAATTAAAAGTAGAGAATGGAAAAGTACAAACAGCCAGAGTAGACATGGGAGAGCCTATTTTAGCACCAGAAAAAATACCAGTTATGGCATTAGAAGAGCCAGTACAAAATCTAAAGGTAAAAGCACTAGATAAAGAATTTAGATTTACATGTGTATCAGTAGGAAATCCTCATGCAATTACTTTAGTAGAAGACACCAAAAATTTTGAAGTTGAAAAGTATGGAAGAATTTTAGAGGTAGCTTCTGTATTTCCGAATAAAACCAATGTAGAATTTGCAGAAATTCAAGATAAAGAACATATCAAAATGAGAGTTTGGGAAAGAGGCTCAGGAGAAACGTTAGCTTGTGGTACGGGAGCTTGTGCGACAGCAGTTGCTTGCCATATTAATGGCTTAACCAATCGACATACCTTTGTAGAATTATTACGGTGGAACTTTAGAAATAGAGTGGAGCCAAGAGGATAATCATATTTATATGACAGGTTCAGCAGTAACGGTATTTGAAGGAGAACTAGAAGAGACATTTATTCGGATGAATCTATGTTTTGAGGAAAGAGAGGAATGAGAAATGAGCTTGATTAATGAAAATTTTTTAAAATTACAAGATAGTTACTTATTTTCAACGATAGCGAAAAAAGTAGCTAGCTATATGGAAAAAAATCCAGATAAAAAAATTATTAAGTTAGGAATTGGAGATGTAACAAAACCAATTGTACCAGCGTGTTTAGAAGCTATGCATAAAGCAGTGGATGAAATTGGAACACAAGAGGGGTTTAAAGGATATGGTCCAGAACAGGGCTATCCCTTTTTAAGAAAAGCGATTGTAGAAAATGATTACAAGGCAAGAGGTGCCCAAATACAAGAAGATGAAATTTTTGTATCCGATGGAGCAAAATGTGATTGTGGAAATATTGTGGACATCTTTGCAACCAATAATAAAGTAGCGATAACAGACCCTGTTTATCCAGTTTATTTAGATACCAATATTATGGCAGGAAGGGAAGTTACTTATTTACCAGTCACGGAAGAAAATGATTTTAAACCAGAACTACCAAAGGAAAAGGTGGACATGATTTATTTGTGTTTTCCAAACAACCCAACAGGTACTGTTCTAAAAAAAGAGGATTTGAAAAAATGGGTGGATTATGCTAAGGAAAATAAGGCCATTATTTTGTATGATGCAGCCTATGAAGCTTTTATAACCGAAGAAAATGTACCACATAGTATCTATGAAATAGAAGGAGCAAAAGAGGTAGCTATTGAGTTTAAGAGTTATTCAAAGACCGCAGGATTTACTGGCGTTAGATGTGCTTATGTAGTAGTACCAAAGGCACTAAAAGGCTATACGAAAACAGGAGAAGAAGTGTTATTAAATCCGTTATGGAACCGAAGAACCTGTACGAAGTTTAATGGGGTATCTTATATAGTTCAAAGAGCAGCAGAAGCAACCTATTCAGAAGAGGGAAAAAGACAAATTGGAGAAAATATTAAATATTATTTAGAAAATGCAAAAATTATTAAAGAAGGATTAGAAGAAGCAGGCTTTACCGTATATGGAGGAGTGAATTCTCCTTATGTTTGGTTAAGGGTACCTAAAAATATGACTTCATGGCAATTTTTTGATAAGTTATTAGAAGAAGTTAATATTGTAGGAACACCTGGGAGTGGATTTGGCAAACATGGGGAGGGGTATTTCCGCTTGACCGCTTTTGGAACAAAAGAAAATACTGTAGAGGCTATTGAAAGAATTAAAAATTGGAAAAACATTGAAAAATAAGCAAAGATGTGGTAATATAGGGTGAGTAAAAAACGGAGGAGATCAAAATGTATAGAACCAAAACATGTGGAGAATTAGAAATAGGAAATGTTGGAGAGACAGTTGAACTAAGTGGCTGGATCCAAAAGATTAGAGACTTAGGTGGTATGATTTTCATTGATTTAAGAGACGAATTTGGTATCACACAAATTGTAGTCAACGATGAAAAATTGCAAGAAGAAGCCAAACAATTCAATACCGAAAGTTGTATCCACATTTCACGGAGAAGTTGTGGAAAGAACCAACAAAAATATGAATATGGCAACAGGAGAAATTGAAGTAGTAGCCAAAGAAATCGAAATACTAGGGAAATGTAAAAATGTACTTCCTTTTGAAATTAATACAGACCAAGAAGTAAGAGAAGATTTGAGGTTAGAATATAGATTTTTAGACTTAAGAAATGATACACTACATAACAATATTTTGCTTCGTTCTAAAATCCTGAAAACATTAAGAGACAAAATGGACGAATTAAACTTTACCGAAATTCAAACACCAATCTTGGCCAATTCTTCACCAGAAGGAGCAAGAGATTACCTAGTACCAAGTAGAATAAATCCAGGTGAATTTTATGCTTTGCCACAAGCACCACAACAATTTAAGCAACTATTAATGGTAGCAGGTTTTAACAAATACTATCAAATTGCTCCATGTTTTAGAGATGAAGACCCAAGAGCAGACAGAGCACCAGGAGAATTTTATCAATTAGATTTTGAAATGAGCTTTGCAACCCAAGAGGACGTTTTCCAAGTAATCGAAGAAGTAGTACCACATACTTTTAAGAAATTTACCAATTGGAAAGTAGACGAGGGACCATTTAGACGTATTCCATACAAAGAAGCTATGGAGAAGTATGGAATTGATAAGCCAGACTTAAGAAATCCACTTATCATACAAGATGTAACAAGTGTATTTGAAAATTCAGATTTTAATGCCTTTAAAGGAAAGACAATCAAAGCAATTGTAGTACCAAATGGAGCAACACAAGGAAGAAAATTCTTTGACAAAATGGGAGAATTTGCAACAACCGAAGAAGTAGGAGCCAAAGGATTAGCTTGGGTAAAATGGGAAGAAACAGGAGAAGTAGCAGGAGGAATTGCAAAATTCATCACAGACGATATCAAGGAAAAATTAGAAAATGAATATCAAGTAGAAAAAAATTCTGCCATTTTCTTTATTGCAGATGAATTGGAAAAAGCACAAAAAATAGCTGGATTGGTTCGAATTGAATTAGGAAAACGATTAGACTTAATTGAAAAAGGAGTCTACAAATTCTGTTTCATTGTAGATTTTCCAATGTATGAATTATCAGACGAAGGAATCATCGACTTTAGTCATAATCCATTTTCTATGCCACAAGGAGGACTAGAAGCCTTAAAAACAAAAAATCCATTAGAAATATTAGCTTATCAATACGACCTAGTATGTAATGGTTATGAAATGGCATCAGGAGCCGTTAGAAATCACAATCCAGAAACCATGGTAAAAGCCTTTGAAATAGCAGGTTATTCAGAAGAAGACGTAAAAAATAGATTTGGAGCTCTATACAATGCATTTCAATACGGAACACCACCACATGCAGGAGCAGCACCAGGTGTAGATAGAATGGTTATGCTAATAGCCGATTCACAAAACATAAGAGAAATCATAGCCTTTCCAAAAAATAAAAAAGCAAGAGATTTGTTAATGCGTGCACCATCTGTTGTAAGTAAAGAGCAATTAGATGATGTGCATATTCAATTAAAATAGGGGCAATGGGGACGTTTCTTTTTGCACATTTTTGTGCATTTGGGACACATCTCTGGGAATTAAGTAATACATTTCTTAAAGAATTATAAATTATCAAAAATGCTCGTTCAAGCTGATTTTCAGAGAAATTCTAAATTCATAATAGGGTCCCTTTCCGCGTCAAGCGCGAACACTTTCCCTATTATGAATTAAGAATTTCTAACTTCAATCACTTTCAATGCGCTTTTTTCAAATTTATAATTCTTTAGGAAATTGTCTAATTTTAAGAATAGAGATATGTCCCAAATGCACAAAAATGTGCAAAAAGAAACGTCCCCATTGCACAAAAGGAGGAGAGAAAAAATGGAATATAGATATAAGCCAAGTGATAAGGTATGTTCACAAGAGATGATTATAGAACTAGAAGGAGATATTGTAAAAAAAGTTACAATTATAGGAGGTTGTGCTGGGAATACGGTAGGGGTTTCTAGCTTAATTCAAGGAATGCCAATAGATGAGGCAATTAAAAGGTTAAAGGGAATTCCTTGTGGTTTTCGAGGAACTTCGTGCCCAGACCAGTTAGCCATTGCTTTAGAAGAGGCAAAAAGAGAAATAATAGGTGGAAAATAGAATGGAAAAGAAAAAAGTGTTATTGGGTATGAGTGGTGGCGTGGATAGTTCTGTATCAGCTATTTTGCTACAAGAAAAGGGATATGAAGTGATTGGATGTACAATGCAATTATGGGAGCCTAAGGGGGAACCTAAGAAGGAGCCTAATACTGCTATGCAAGATGCAAAAAGTGTTTGTGAACAATTAGGAATCCCTCATTATACGATTAATTGCCATGAAATTTTCAAAAATAAGGTAGTAGATTATTTTGTACAGGAATATAAAAATGCCAAAACACCAAACCCATGTGTAGAATGTAATCACTATTTGAAATTTGGTGCTTTTTATGAAAAAGCAAAAGAGTTGAAATGTGATTTCATAGCAACACGGACACTATGCTAGTATTGTGTTTTCTGAAAAGTATCAACAATATGTTTTGAAGAAAGCAAAGGCAGAGAAAAAGGACCAAACTTATTTCTTATATACGATTTCAAAGGAAAAACTAAATCATATTATTTTTCCATTACAAGACTACTGCGAAAAAGAAGAGATAAAAAAATTAGCAGAAGAAAAGAATTTAGTAACTGTGGCACAAAAAAAGGAAAGTCAGGAAATTTGTTTTATTCCAGAGGATGATTACCAGAATTTTTTGCGAACCTATGGAAAGTATCAAGGAAAAAAAGGGAAGATTGTATTAAGCGATGGTACGGTTTTAGGGGAGCATGAAGGTCTAATGCATTATACAATTGGGCAAAGAAAAGGACTTAGAATATCCTATGCTAAGCCATTATATGTTTTAGCATTGAACCAAAAGAAAAATGAGGTAGTAGTAGGAACAGAAGATGAATTGTATCAAAAAGAGTTATATGTTACAGATGTGAATTGGATGATTTTTGACCAATTGCAAGAACCTCTTCATTGTCGAGCAAAAGTAAGATATCGTGCGAAAGAAGCAGAATGCATGGTGTATCCAGAAAAAGAGAAAATTAGAGTTTTATTTGATGTAGAGCAAAGAGCCATTACATTGGGACAATCCGTTGTTTTTTATGATGAAGATGGAATTGTTCTTGGTGGAGGAAAAATTTTGTAAAAAACCTTGTATAATCTTTTTAATTGTGATATAAATAGACTATAAAAATAAAGCTATAGTCTAGAAAGGCGGAATTTTTGTGGAAGAAGAAATAATGGAAAAAGAAATGAAAACAATCTTAGTGATAGACGATGAGCCAGCTATTAGAGATTTGTTAAAATATAATTTGGAAAGAGAAGGATATCATATAATTGAGGCATCTGATGGAATTGAAGGTATTAATGTGGCATTAGAACAAAAACCAGATATCATTTTATTAGATATAATGCTTCCTAAATTAGATGGATTGTCAGTATGTAAAAGAATAAAAAATTCTATGACAATTCCAATTATCATGTTAACAGCTAAATCGGAAGAAATTGACACCATTTTAGGACTAGAACTAGGGGCTGACGATTATATTACAAAGCCTTTTAGTGTAAGAGAGTTAGCTGCTAGAGTGAAAGCGAATTTAAGAAAATATGAAGTGGTATCAGTAGCAGAGGCTAAGCCAGTTGAGAGTGCAAGTGAAGAAAAGAAAAAAGAAAGTAAAATAGTAGTAGGAGATTTAGAATTAGACTTAGACAAATTTGAAGTAAAAGTTAGGGGAGAAATTATTGACTTAACATTACGTGAATTTGAAGTATTAAAATTCTTAGCATCTCAACCAGAACAAGTAGTGACTAGAGAAACATTATTAGAAAAAGTTTGGGGTTATGAATATTTTGGAGATATTAGAACTGTGGATGTAACGGTTAGAAGAATTAGAGAGAAAATCGAAAAAGATACTTCTATTCCTAAAATTTTGATTACCAAAAGAGGAGTAGGATACTATATAGCAACAAATTAGAAAGAAAATTGAAAAAGATTTTCTTTCTTTTTTTGGATAGAACAATTATGGCGAGCCTAAAATTTGTGTAAAAGTTACATTTATTAGCAAATCTTAAGCTCATATTTTGTTAAGGAGACTACGAAAAATGTCGAATATTGCGATGAAAAGTAGGAGAAAATGCAAAAAATCTATTGACAATTGTAGACCAAGAATTTATACTTATGAATAAATTATATAATTTACGAAAAACACATAAGGAGGGAAGCGACTTAGTGCACTAAAATAAACTATGAACAGAAAATTTATATCAAAAAGTAATCGAGTATTACGAAAAGTTTTAAATTCAAAAGAAAATTTAGATATCCTAAAAGATTTAATAGAAACATTTTTAGAAATACAGATAGAAAAAATAGCCTTAAATCCATATCTAGAAAGTAAATCCAAAAATTTACCATCAGAAGAGAACTTCGGAATTGCAGATGTAAGAGTGAGTCTAAAGAATAAAGAGGAATTAAATATTGGAATTCAATTTATTGATGGGTGTTATGCCCAAAACAAAATGTTATTATATTATGCCCAAATTCATTCCAATCAAATTGAATATCAAGATGGCAGAAAAATAGCTAAAACCATAACCATAAACCTATTAGACTTTAATTACTTAAAGGCAGATAATTATTTCAACAAAATTATAATACCATCTAAAACGGAAAATCAGATTGAATTATATGTAATGGAATTACCTAAATTTAGGACAAGCTTTGAAAAAGAAATAGAGAAAAAGGAAGCTTGGATGATATATTTATGTGGCAGACCAGAAGAAGAAATGGAACAAGTCATAAAAAAATTCAGTAAAATTAAAAAGTTAGATAATTTATTAAAAAACTATTGGGATAACGAAGTAATGGAATAAGAAAAAAGGCTACTTTAAAGTAACCTTCTTATCTAAATTAATGAAATTGTGTTAAGGTCTGTTTTAATGTTACCTTTATAATAGTACCTTCTGGAACTTGTTCATCTTTAGCATAATCTTGAGTTGTAACAATGCCAGAGCCCTCGATATTAATATTCAAGTTTTTGGATTTTAGTGCATTAATGGCTTCTGAGGCATTCATATTTCGTAAATCTGGGACAGCTACTGAAGTAGAGACGCTACTTCCTTGTCCATATAATACGATAATAGAACCTTTTATTAAAGAATTCCCTGGTTTTGGTGTTTGGTCACCTACTAAAACGGTATTAGGGTCGCCATCTACATATACTTTCGTATTAAATCCAGCTTCTTTCAATATTTTTTCAGCTTCTGAAACTGTTTTATTTCTAACATCTGGAACCAAAATTAAATTGCTTGCATTTGTATTGCTAGAAGCATCTTCATCCGAAGGAACGCCTAAATAAGGTAAAATTTCAGATAGCATCTGTGATACAACAGGTCCTGCTACTTGACCACCTTGATGACCATTTTTTCCTTCTGGTTGATATAGGGTAAGAAGCAAAGAAATTTGAGTATCTTCAATTGGAGAAATTGCTACATAAGAAGCGACATATCCTTCTTCTTCTCTGCCAATTGGAGGTTCAGAAGTACCTGTTTTACCACCAATGGAATAACCAGAAACCGAAGCATGTCTACCAGAACCATCCACAACAACGGATTCCATCATAGATTTAACTTGTTCAGCTGTTTGTTTCGAAATGACTTGTCTTACCTGTGTTACAGGAACTTCTGTTACTGTGTTGGTATCCGTATTTGTGATTTCTTTTACAATACGAGGTTGCATTAATATACCATCATTAGCAACACAAGAAATAGCTGTAATCATTTGAAGTGGTGTAACATTTAATCTTTGACCAAATGACATAGTAGCAAGTTCTACTGGTCCAACTTTATCTAATTCATGGAACAAACTAGATTGTTCTCCATATAAGCCAGAATTAGTTGAGTTAAACAAACCAAAAGCATCGTAATATTTGTATAGAGTAGAAGCACCAATGCGTTTTCCTAACTGCATGAAAGCTGGGTTACAAGAATTGCATAATGACCTTCTTAAAGATTGTACACCATGAGGGGAACGTGCCCAACATTTAATATCGATACCAGAAACATTTTCATATCCTTGGCAATAAAAATCATCTGTTTTATCTGTTGTGGTAATGTTTTCTTCTAATGCCACGGCAGAAGTAATTACTTTAAAGGTAGAACCAGGTTCATAAGTTTCACCAACCGATTTGTTAGCCCACATTTTAAATAAAGCATCATTTTTTTCAGCACTAGAAAGAGAATCATAGGTTTGAGCTAAAGTGGCGTTTGGTGTATAAGGTGCGTTTAAATCATAATCTGGATAAGATGCCATCGCAAGAATATCACCAGTTTTAGGGTTCATAACGATAACATTACCACCTCTAGAACAATTATTTTCGTCAACTGCTTGTTTCAAATATTTTTCCACAATGGTTTGAATATTCAAATCTAAAGTAAGGGTTAAATCACGGCCATTTTCTGCTGATATGTAGGTTTCTTCTGCATTAGGAATTTCTTTTTGGTCACTCCCTTTAGAACTTACAATTTTTCCTGGTGTACCAGTTAGAGCAGATTCCCATTTTGCTTCAATTCCACTTAAACCTTGATTATCACTACCACAAAATCCGATAACATTAGAGGCAACAGTACTGTATGGATAATATCTTTTGGTATCTTCATCAATATTAATACCAGCAGAAACCTTATTTTCTTCCATCCATTGTTTTAATTGTTCTACTTTTTCATGTTCCACTTTTTTTATGATGGTTTCCACTTGAGAAGCACGATTTACTTTTTCTAAAATTTCATCGTAATTTAGCTCAAAAATGTCAGATAGACCTTTGGCAACTTTTTCTTTATAATCTTTGGTGTCTACTTCATTGTTTTTAACAATTTTGGTAGGATTAATGGTTATTGTATCTACTTGTGCCCCAATAGCTAGGGCTTTTCCAGTGGAGTCGTAGATATTTCCACGTTTTGGACTGATAATTTGATTGATGGTTTGTTGCTGATAAGCTTTTTCCTTTAGGAAGTTTCCTTGTACGAATTGAAGAAAGCCAATTCTAACAATTAATAGAATGAATATTAGGATGGTTAGAATGGCAAGTACTTTTAATTTGGTAGTATGGACTAAATTTTTTGAGTCAAATTTAGTTTTTATTTTTATTATTTTGTTACTATTTTTTTTGACATTTTTTTTGTTTGTATTTTTTCTATTTTTCATATGCATCATCCTTTGCCAATATTGTATCTTAAAAAATGTTAAAAATCAATAAAAGTTGAAAAAATAAAGTAAATGTAATAAAATAGAATAAACAAGATAAAGGAGAATAATAGATGGATAATATCTTACAAGAAACCAAATACATTATGAACAAATACCATATAAAAGCCAACAAATCATTAGGGCAAAACTTTTTAATCAACCAAGAAGTAGTAGAAGCCATTGTAGAAAGCAGTCAAATTAGCAAAGAAGATTTAGTAATTGAGATAGGTCCAGGACTTGGAACCTTAACAAAGTACTTATTAGAAACAGCCAGAAAAGTAATTTGTATTGAATTAGATAAAAAAATGATAAAGATTTTAGAAGATAGATTTTCACTTTATGAAAATTTCACATTAATAAATCAAGATGTATTAAAAGTAGATTTGCAGGAACTAATAGAAAAAGAAAAGCAAAACAAAGAAATTAAAAACGTCAAAATAGTAGCTAATTTACCATATTATATTACGACACCAATTATTATGAAATTATTAGAAGAACAACTAGATTTAGAAAGCATAACAGTTATGATACAAAAGGAAGTTGCCGACAGATTAATTGCTATACCAGGAGAAAAAGAAACAGGGGCTATTACTTATAGTGTTTACTATTATGCACAAGCACAAGGGATTTTAGAAGTTCCTAATTCTTCTTTTATACCAGAACCAGAAGTAACGTCAAAGGTAATAAAATTAACCATTCGAAAAGAGCCACCGGTTAAAGTAAATGCTAGAGAAGTAATGTTTCGAATTATTAAATGTGCTTTTATGCAAAGAAGAAAAACTTTGTTAAATGCATTAGTTAATACAAATATATTTAATAATAAGGAACAGGGAACACAAATTTTAGAGAAATTAGGCATCGAAGTTAATAGTAGAGCAGAAAATTTGACATTAGAAGATTATGCTAGAATAACTGATTTAGTATTTCCTATAAAAAATTAAACAGAAGGATAGATTTTTATTTTCGGATATGATATAATAAACATAATGCCAATAAGGCAAATTTTATTTCTTATAGGAGGATAATATATGAAAAACTCACGGAATTTTTTATTAATCTTGCTTTCTGTTCCCATAATTGGGAATATTCTGGCTTTTCAAGAGATTCAGGATTTAGAAGAAAAGTTAGAAAGGGAGAGGAATCCAACTTTTGAACAAGCCCAAAATCAGTTTTATTCTGAAATATGCTTTTCAGATTGGGAAATTGTCAAAACTTCTCCATATTCTGATTTGGTTTATTTTGAACCACTTCCGAGAATCAGTTTTTGGCCAACATGGGAAGAAGCTATCGAGCATTCCACAGAATGCTCCACTAATAGCGGCGATCTTAGGGTATATATACATAAGGCGGTAAATGACAATTTCTATATCGGAATATGGAATGCAAAACAAGAACATTCGCCCGCCATGAATTCTCAGTTATCCCTGAACAGCGGAAATATGTTACAATTGTCTACTGTTATACCAGATTCTGGTATATATAGAGTTGCAGTGAATTATAAGGGTGTGTCTTTGTTTTCCTCCCTTGAAGTTACAGTAAAAAAATAGTTAAAAGAAATAAAATTTTAGTTAGGACGCCATATATTATTATGGCGTCCGCTTTTCTTTCATCACCCAAAGTATCATCTTCACTTTTAGCATTATATGGCATAGGCTTGCTTTCTCCTCTATAATAGACTTCTCTTCTATCTGTGTCATTGTTAAATATTAATATTTTATCCACTTGCCTGTCCTCCTCTCTTTCTGCTTTTTATATTTATGTGGCTCTTTGGTATTTTGTGTATTGACTTGTTTCAATCTTTTAATAATTCATTTTTATTCAATTTGTTGGAAACTAAATACTTATAATTTAATGCATTTGTTTTGCTAATAACCGATTTACCTAAGTTCTTTTCTATATCATCCCTTGCCACTTTAGCAGCATGTCCACCCATCTTAGCAATTTTTCTATTTTCTTTTAAGCCATATGGTTTATGTTCTTTTGCTAATTCTCTTGTAGCTATTTCTCCTAAATCTGTTAAAGCAACTTCAATATCTGTCATATTATCTCTTAATGACTCTTTTCTGATATCCTTATATTCTTATATTCTTTGTATTCACTGGCTTTCATTCCAGACCAACTTTGATATATTTCATTTGTTAATATAGCATATTCATAATTTTGCTTAATACCATTTTCTTTCCATGCATCCGTTAATTTTTTTCTGTCTAAAATTCCTTTTAATCTAGTTTCTATCCATTGGTCTGAATACCCTCTACCCCTGTAATAGTCTATTGCTCTATTTATTGCAATTTCTGGATCAAAAATTTCGTCTATTCTTTCTTTTCCCATTTGGGCAAGCCACAATTTAAAGGGTTCTGCTTTTGGACTTGGTACAGATTCTATCAGTCTAAAAATTCCTTTTGTGTCTAATGTATCTGTTAAATAACTTTTTCCATCTTTTTGAGACTTCATTTTCAGTTGTACGATATTTTCGTACAACTGACTACCTTCTTTGATTAGATTTCTCTTTAAATCTGTCCAATATCTTTTAGGTATTTTGCTATCAGTTAAAGCTCTGATTACATCAACCACACTAAAATAGTATTCTTCCTTATCAGTATCCCAAACACTTCTTATTTCTTTTCCTTCAAAAAGATTTGATATTGTTTCTAATTTGTTGTTATCAACCACATTAAATCATCTCCTATTTTTATTGGCTATATTATATCAAATATTTGTTTGTTATGCAAGTGTTTATTCCAAAAAAATAAAGCACTACTTCTAGTACTTTATTACAATTCCTATCATTCTTCTTTTTATTTTACTTGTCTTGCTTTTACTACTACCCTATATTTACTATCATCTGTACAAGTAATCAAAGTAATTTCTCTTCTACCATTTGTCAATTGGGTCGTACAACTAACATCACTTGGGTCAACCTCATATTTGCTATATACCTTATAAGTAATGGTTTTTCCTGATAAGTCCGTTATATCAATACTATCCCCTTCTACTAAATTTGGTACTTTACTAAAAAATCTAGAATTTCGATAATTATGTCCTACAATACAGAAGTTACCGACTTCATTTGGCTCTGGTCCCCAAAATTTTGTTGGCGAAATCTTAAGCAAATCTTCTGTTTCTTCTGGACTATCTGTTGGTCCATCAATAATTGGATAGGTCACTTTAATTTTTGGTATATTAATCGTTGCAATAGTTGTATATTGATATCCCTTTGCTGTTGTTTGCTTAGCCTGTGCATTTGCTACATTTGGTTTAGCTTCTTCTTCAGCAGGTGTTTCTTCATCTAATACTATTACTAATACATTATTTTTAGCAACGGTTGTATCCTCTTCAGGTATTTCTAAATTCGCTAATATTTCTTGTGATACTTCTTCACTTTTGTTTCTATCATATTCAGCATAAATATAAGCAGATAATAAAATGCACACGAAAAAAACAGATAAAAAGAATTCCACTTTATAGACTTTCTTTTTTCTCTTCAACTCTGGTGTTATATACAATTTTTTGGTAACCAAAATTTGATTCATCACAATCTCCCTATTATATACTTCTTTTTTATTATATCATAAGAAAGCTAATTTTGTAAAGATACGGTTTTCAGTATTTTCAAG
>CANPHV010000027.1 GCA_947573965.1 uncultured Clostridium sp. | reverse complement strand
ATTGAAGGATTATAAAAAAGATAAAAAAATTGCCTACATTTACTTGACACATACTCTTAGGCTCTTTTTTAATAATAGACTTGACAAGGATAGAAATAAAACGATAAAATGAAATCGAAAATAAAAAGAGAAAGGTGTGTGTAACTTTGGAAGAAAAAGAAATAGCAGAATTAAGGCAAAAAGCAAGAAAAGTAAGAGAGGACATAATAGAAGAAGTATATCGAGCAAAATCAGGGCATCCAGGAGGTTCACTTTCAGTAGCAGATATTCTAACCGTATTGTATTTTAAAGAGATGAACATTAAGCCAGAAAATCCAAGCTGGGAGGAAAGAGATAGACTTGTCTTATCAAAAGGACATTGTTCTCCAGCATTATACAGCTGTTTAGCCAATCGAGGATATTTCCCAGTAGAAGATTTAAAAACTTTTAGAAATATAGGCAGTTACTTACAAGGGCATCCAGACAAAAACAAAGTACCAGGGGTAGACATGACAACAGGTTCTTTAGGACAAGGATTATCTTGTGCCAATGGTATGGCAATTGCAGGAAAAATGAACCAAAAAGACTATCGCGTTTATTGTATTTTAGGCGATGGAGAAATTGAAGAAGGACAAGTTTGGGAAGCAGCGATGGCAGCGAGCCATTACAAACTAGATAATCTATGTATTGTGGTCGACAATAATAACTTACAAATTGATGGAACCATAGAAGAAGTGATGAGTTCTTATCCAATCGATGAAAAATTTAGAAGTTTCGGGTTCCAAGTAATCAACATAGATGGACATGATATAGATGAAATTAGTAAAGCCTTTGAAGTTGCTAGAAATGTTAAAGGGAAGCCAACTTGTATTATTGCCAAAACCATCAAAGGAAAAGGCGTAGACTTTATGGAAAATCAAGCAGGATGGCATGGAAAGGCACCAAATGAAGAACAGTATAATCAAGCCATAGCAGGATTTAAGGGAGGAATTTAAAAATGAAAGATAAAAAACAAGCAACACGCCAAAGTTATGGAGAAACACTAGTAAAATTAGGAAAAGAAAACGAGAATATTGTAGTATTAGATGCCGATTTAGCAGGGGCAACGAAAACCGATTTATTTGGCAAAGAATATCCAGAGCGATTTTTTGACATGGGAATTGCAGAGGCCAATATGCTAGGAACAGCTGCGGGTCTTGCAACTTGCGGGAAGATACCATATGCTAGTACTTTTGCTGTATTTGCAGCAGGAAGAGGTTATGACCAAATTAGAAATAGTATTTGCTACCCTAAATTGAATGTGAAAATTTGTGCCACTCATGCAGGAATTACAGTAGGAGAAGATGGAGCAACCCATCAAATGTTAGAGGATTTATCTTTGATGAGAGGCTTACCAAATATGACAGTGATTTCGCCATCAGATGATACACAAGCAAGATGGGTAATTGAAGAAATTAGTAAAATGGAAGGTCCTGTTTATGTAAGATTAGCTAGACTTGCTACTCCAATTATTTATGAGGAGGACCAAAAATTTGAGATAGGAAAAGCTGTTCAACTAGGAGAAGGGACAGATGGAACTGTATTTGCAACAGGGGTAACCGTGGCAGAAGCGATTAAGGCGCAAGAAGAACTAGAAGGGCAAGGAATTCATATTCGAGTAGTAGATATGCATACCATAAAGCCAATCGACAAAGATACTATCCTAAAATGTGCAAAGGAAACTAAAAAATTAGTTTCGGTGGAAGACCATAGTATTATTGGTGGTTTAGGTTCAGCGATTAGTGAAGTGCTAACAGATGAATATCCAACTAAATTAGAGAGAATGGGAATGCAAGACATTTTTGGAAAATCTGGTAAGGCTGAGGAATTAATGGAATATTTTGGATTAACAGCAAAAGCCATTGTTCAAAAGTTCAAAGAATAAGGAAAGAAGAAATGAAAAAGAAAATCGCAATAGTAGCTGTAATTGCTGCAATCATAGTGATGGTAGTTATTTTTTGGGTTAGTAGCCATGGAACAGGAAGAATAGAAGGATATGGATATGGCTATAGTTTGCCAGATAACTATAAATTTAGTATAGTAGCTAAGGATGCGTCAGCAGTAGATGGACCATTAATACAGTACTTTATATACGAAGATAAAATTATATATAGTAAACGTAGTTTTGGACCTAATTTTAATAGTGAAAAAATTATTCTTTATGATAAAGTTGATACAAGTAATATAGAATATGCGGAACCAAAAGTAATGAATGCTATACGTGAAACAAATACTAGTCAAATTCAAAAAGCAATAAAAGGAAAAAAGGGAAAAACTGTATGTGATTATGTTGAAAGATTTTAACTTTATAAAATTTCGAGATAAGTCAATCAATTGTGAAATTTCTGTGAAAAATTAGAAACAAAGAAAACAAGAGAAAAATGATAGAAAATGTAAAAAAACCAACATTTTCTATCATTTTTTTAGGAAAAAAGTATTGCAAAAAAAGTACTTTATTGATATGATTAGATAGAATAAGATTATAATGTCAAAAACAAGGTAAGGAGAACCAAAATGATAGAATTTAGAAACGTGACAAAAACCTATGACACAGGAACAAAAGCTGTAAAAAATGCCAACTTTGTCATCAATAAAGGAGAATTTGCATTTTTAGTAGGTACATCAGGAAGTGGAAAATCAACCCTTATTAAACTCATACTAAAAGAAGAAGAACCTACTTCAGGAAACCTAATTATCAATGGAAAGGACACTACTTATCTAAAACCAAGTAGAATTCCATTTTTAAGAAGAAGTATGGGGGTCGTATTCCAAGACTTTAGACTATTACCAGACAAGACTGTTTATGACAATGTAGCTTATGCTATGTATATCGTAAGAGCAACCCCAAGACATATTAGAAGACAAGTACCAATGGTACTATCTTTAGTAGGCTTAAGCGGAAAAGCCAAAATGTATCCAAATGAGTTATCAGGAGGAGAACAACAAAGAGTAGCCTTAGCAAGAGCATTAGTCAACAATCCATCTATGTTAATTGCAGACGAGCCAACAGGAAACTTAGACCCAGATACAGCTTGGGATATTATGAATTTATTAAATGATATCAATATGAGAGGAACCACTGTAGTTGTAGCAACACATGCAAAAGATATTGTAGATAAAATGAAAAAAAGAGTTATCCATATAGAAAAAGGTCAAATAATAAAAGATGATAAAAAAGGTGGGTATGATTGTGAAATATAACATATTTGGATATTTAATCGGAGAAGGATTTGGAAACGTATTCAAAAACAAAAAATCAACGGGAGCATCTCTAATGATTATGTGTGCAACCATGATTATTTTTGGTATTTTCCTAATCTTAACAGAAAACATTAATCACTTTGTCGCAGAAGTAGAATCAGCACAAGGAATACAAGTTTTTATCAACAATGAAGCAACACAAGAACAAATAGAAGAAGTAGAAGAAAAACTAAGAGCCCTAGATGGTGTTAGTACCACAGAATATGTCTCAAAAGAAGATGCCTTAACACAAATGAAAGACCGCTTTGGCGATAAAAAAGACTTATTAGCAGGCTATGAAGAAAACAATATCTTTCCAGCCTCTTATGTAGTAACACTAACAGATTTAAGCAAAAGCAAGGAAGTACAAGACCAAATTTTAACCTTTGATAACATAAAAAAAATAACAAGTAAGGATGAAACAGTTACTACTTTAATTAACTTAGCAAATGGTATAAAAATTGTAACAGGAGTTATCTTAATTTTATTAATTATCATATCAATCTTTATTATAGCCAATACCATAAAACTTACGGTACATGCGAGAAGAAAAGAAATTTCCATTATGAAATACGTAGGAGCAACCAATGGATTTATTCGCTGGCCGTTTATTGTAGAAGGTATGATAATAGGTGTGTTTGCAAGTGCCATTTCTATTGTCTTAGTAGGAATTGCTTATAGCTTGCTTGCAGAACAAATGGTAAATTCTCAATTTATGCAAGTAATCAATATGAGTTTAGTAACCTTTAGCGATATGTTCAACTCTATCATATTTGTTTATATGCTATTAGGAATTGGAATAGGAGCCATCCGGAAGCGTTATCTCAATGAGAAAATATTTAAAAGTATAAAGGAGAAAACATGCGTAAAATTTTATGTGTTGTTTTAGCTTTCCTAATTGGTAGTTTTAGTATCATCTCTTATGTGCAAGCAGAAGAGGGAGAAGATTTACAAACCAAACAAGAAAACTTAAAAAATCAAATTGACGAAGCAACAGGAGAACTAGAAAGTGTACAAGATGAATTATCAGAAAATTTAAAACAAGTGCAAAAGTTAGACGAAAGAATTGCTAGTTCGCAAACAGAATTAGAGGAGTTAAATACTAAAATTACAGACTTACAAAATTCGATTGACGAAGTAGAAGAAAAGCTAAAAGGAGCAGAAGAAAAATACAAAAGACAAAAAGAAATTTTAGAAGTACGATTAGTTGCTATGTATGAAACAAGTGATACACAGTATTTAGACGTTATTTTAAGTTCTAGAAGTATTACCGATTTCTTATCCAATTATTTCCTAATTACTGAACTTGCCAACTATGACACGGAATTATTGGAAGATATGAAGGAGCAAAAAGACAAAATAGAATTAAATAAAAAGAAACTAGACAAAACCAAAGAACAATATGCGCAAATCAAACAAAATCAAACAAAAACAGCAAAAATACTAGAAAATACAAAAATCGTAAGAGAAAATTACATAGCCAAACTATCAGACAAAGAAAAAGACGTACAAGCCCAAATTGATGAGTATAATAGACAATTTGAAGAAGTTAATCAAGAAATCTTGTCATTAGCTTTAGAGGGAATTGATACGAAATATATAGGAGGAGAATTGGCATGGCCAATTCCAGGATATACCAGAATTACCTCAAAATATGGAATGAGAACCCACCCAATTACTGGTGTTTATAAATTACATACAGGGGTAGACGTTAGTGCACCAATGGGAGCCAACTTTGTAGCTGCCAATGATGGAATTGTTACAAAAGCAGGCTATAATGGAGCTTATGGTAATATGGTAATCATAGACCATGGTGGAGGTGTTTCTACCTTATATGCCCACGGCTCAGAAATTATGGTACAAGTAGGGGATATGGTAAAACGTGGCGAAACTGTAGTGTTAAAGGTTGGTTCAACTGGTTATTCCACAGGACCACATGCTCACTTTGAGGTACGCTTAAATGGTGTGGTAACAGACCCTTTACCTTATATAACAAATGGTATGATACCAACGACACAAAATGAAGATACAAGCAAAGAAGAAACAGAAAAGGAAGTAGAAAATACGAATACAGAAAATACAAATAATTAAAAATAATGGGAGGAACGTATGAGAAAATTAAGTTTAAAAATATTAGGGGGACTAGTAATAGCAATATGTTTGTTACATAATAGTATAGCAATAGCAGCCACAAAATCAGAATTAAATAATAATCAAGCAGAAACACAAAAGAAAATAGAGGATACCAAGAAAGAATTAAATGGAATTCAAACAGAAAAATCAGAAACGTTAAAACAAGTAGAAGAATT
Organism: uncultured Clostridium sp.; assembly: GCA_947573965.1. Taxonomy (GTDB): domain Bacteria; phylum Bacillota; class Clostridia; order TANB77; family CAG-508; genus CAG-269. Next base: position 11,380 of record CANPHV010000027.1, on the reverse strand, counting down.
AACAGGACAAATTTCTGAATATGAAACACAAATAAGAAAATTAAATCAAGAAATTGATGGATTAAATGAAAAAATAAAACAAGAAGAAACAAATCTAAAGAAAGCAGAAGAAGATTACACAAAACAAGAAAAATTATTAGAAGATAGATTGGTTGCTACCTATGAAGCAGGAGAAACCTCTTATTTAGATTTTATCTTATCTTCTGCTAGTATTACAGAACTAATTTCCAATTACTATTTAGTAACAGAAGTAGCAACAAGTGACACAGAATTGCTAGAAAAAATTCAAAACCAAAAAAAGGAAATAGAGGAAGCGAAAGCGAAGTTAGAAGATAGTAAAAAAGAATTAGATACTTCCAAAGCAAGCAAACAACAAGTATCAACACAATTACAAAATTCAAAGAAAGAAAAAAATTCACAAGTTGCAAAACTAAATCAAGAAGAAAAACAAACACAAGCAGAGTTAGATCAATTTGAAGCAGATAAAAGAGAAATACAAGCAGAATTAGCAGCCATTGCAGCACAAGAAAAAAAGGCAGAACAGGAAGCTAATAAAAACAACAATAGTAACACAGGAGGAAACACAAGCAATAGTGGAAATAATGGAAATACTAGTGGTTCAAATTCTGGTTCTTCAGGTTCTAATACGCCGAGTGCAAGTGGATTTGTTTTTCCAGTATCAGGTTTAAGCAAAGCCAATATAGCCAATAAAAATTTCCCATCTTATAAAGGACATACTGGAATAGATGTTAATATCAATGTAACTGGAAAGACAATTGTGGCAGCAAAAGGTGGAACAGTACAAAGGTCAAAAGCTTATATAAATAATGGTAAATATTATAGTTATGGAGAATGTATTGTTATTAATCATGGTGGAGGTGTTGCCACTTTATATGCACATGGCGCACCAGGTTCAAGAAGAGTATCAGTAGGACAAACCGTTCAAGCAGGACAAGCTATTATGACAGTGGGAACAACAGGAAATTCAACAGGAGAGCATTTGCATTTTGAAGTATTAATCAATGGAAATCCTGTAAATCCATTGCCATATTTACCATAATAAAGAGAAAGCAATAGGCGGAAAATTTCCGCCTATTGTAATTAATTTTTTTTAGTTGAATACAATAACAACGGAGGTTAAAATGGAAGAGAAAAAAAGATATAAAGTCTATAAAATTATTATGCTAGCAGTAATCGTAGCATTTGTTACCTTTATGATAACATCAATTGGAATGTACCAATTACTAAGTGACAGAGGAGCAAACAAAGCAGGTATCTTAATGAAATCATCTTCATCTGATGCAGCATTAACAACCACACTTAATCGATATAGAAATATTATAGACAAATATTACTTAGGAGAAGTAGACGAAGAAAAACTAAAAGAAGGGGCCATAAAAGGCTATATAGAAGGGTTAGAAGACCCTTATACAGAATATATATCCAAAGAAGAGATGAAGGACTATTTAGAAGATACGATGGGAAACTTTGTAGGCATTGGAATTTATATGGTAAAAAACACAGAAGCCAACAAAGTACAAGTATTAGCACCCATCAAAAATAGCCCAGCAGAAAAAGCAGGGATTTTACCAGGAGACCTAATTGTAGCAGTAGATGGTGTCAACTATACAGGAGACGATATGTCAGTTGTTTCTAGCAAAATAAAAGGAGAAGAAGGAACAACGGTTACGGTAGAAATATTAAGAGGAACTGAGACAAAGACATTTGAACTAAAAAGAGAAAATATCAAAGTAAATCCAGTAGAAGGAAAAGTATTAGCTAATCAAATAGGTTATATCGAATTCTCTTCTTTTGACGAAGGAACGGCCAAAGATTTTAAAGCAAAATATGAAGAACTACAAAAACAAGGGATTAAATCTTTGATTATTGACCTAAGAAATAATGGTGGAGGAATTGTAGACGAAGCATTAGAAATTGCAGATTATATAGCAGATAAAGGTTCTGTTTTATTATATGAAGTAGACAAAAATAACAATGAAGAAGTAAAAAAATCAGAGCATGACCCAATCATTTCTATGCCAATTGTAATATTAACCAATGAAAACACAGCAAGTTCATCAGAAATATTAGCAGGAGCGTTAAAAGACTTAGGAAAAGCTAAGACTTGTGGTGTGAAAACCTATGGAAAAGGGGTTATACAACAAGTATTGACCTTAGGGGATGGAAGTGGTATCAAGATAACTTCAGAAAAATATTTAACACCAAACAAAACCGAAATCAATAAAATTGGAATTGAACCAGATGAAAAAGTAGAATTACCGGATACCGTTGAAAACGTACTATTAGTAGAAGAAAAAGAAGATACACAATTACAAAAAGCAATCGAAATGCTAAAATAATAAATGGGAGGAAAGAGAAAATGAACTTACCCAATAAATTAACCATATTTAGAATCATATTAGTACCAATCATGGTAATCATTCCTTTTTTAGGGATACAAGGAGATTTTTTGACCATACCAATTGAATATTGGCTGATAGAATTAATCTTTATCATAGCATCTTTAACCGATAAGCTAGATGGCTATCTTGCCAGAAAAAATAATCAAGTAACAACCTTTGGGAAATTCTTAGACCCATTAGCAGATAAAATTTTAGTATTAGCAGCTATGATTTTATTAGTGGAAATGGCAAAATTACCAGCTTGGATACCAATTATTGTTTTAGCAAGAGAATTTCTAGTATCTGGTTATCGCTTAATTGCTGTAGAAAAAGGTGGCAAAGTAATTGCAGCATCAAATTGGGGAAAACTAAAAACCGTTACCCAAATGATTGCCATTATCCTTGCTTTAGTTGACTTACATAGCTTTGGAGAATGCTTTACAGGAAGTTTGCAAGGAGGAGCCTTTATCCTTAACGTAACAGTAACCATTATGATGCTAGTACAAACAGTTGCAACCATCTTTTCAGGAATAGACTATATGAAGGGAGCAAAAGACCTAATAAAAGATTAATGCCTAATTAGGGACGGTTCTTTTCCGACATTTTAGATGGAAGGTAAGAGGAAAATGGAACTTCTGAAAAGAAAAGTGAAATTTGCTTGACAAATTTCATTTTTTGCCGTAAGATAATAGATGATTTTTTGAAAAGTAAATAAGAAAAACAGATAGAAGGGAGAAAATAGCATGGAGGAAAAGGAAGTATTATTAACACAAGAGGGATATGATAACTTAGAAAAAGAATTAAATTATTTAAGAACAGAGAAAAGAGCAGAAATTGCTGACAGAATTAAAGTGGCTTTAGGATTTGGTGACTTATCAGAAAACTCAGAATATGATGAAGCCAAAACAGCACAAGCAGAAAATGAGGTTAAAATAGCTGAATTAGAAAACAAAGTAAGACACGCTAAAATTATTGATGAAAAAGATATTGATACAGAAACAGTTCAAGTTGGAAATATTGTAAAAGTACATGATATGGAATTTGACGAAAAAGTGGAATATACGATTGTAGGTTCAACCGAAGTTAATTTAGCAGAAAACAAAATATCAAATGAGTCACCTTTAGGAAGTGCATTATTAGGTGCTAAGAAAAATCAAGTAGTAGAGGTAAATGCGCCAGCAGGTATTATGAAATATAAAATTTTATCGATTAAAAAATAAGAAAAAAGACCAGTTCGATACAAAGAAAGAATTGGTCTTTTTTGTTTAGCTAATTTTTACAGCAGTATCTAATGCTAATTTAATCATATTGTTTAATCCAGTTTCTCTTTGCTCAGTAGTAGCAACATCGTTTTTAAATCTAGAATCAACAACTGTCATAAGGCAAGAAGCTTTTTTCGAAAAGAATTTGGCATTATAAAATAGAGCAAAAGCTTCCATTTCACCAGAATAAGGATTTAAATCACTAGGTAATCTGCTAATAGATTGTTCAAAATCTGGCATATAGGGGTCAAAGACTTCTAAACATACAGTATTGCCACAATAAAGATTAAGATTGGTACTTTTTGCTGTTTCTTGAATAACAGTATTTAATTCTTTACTAGCAGAGACTAAATGACAATCTTCGTTGTTAAAGGTTAAAGCATAATTTCCTTCACAATAAACATTATCGGATAAAACGATATCAAATAGTTCTAAATCTGGTCGATAGGCGCCACAAGAACCAATACGAATAATGTTTTCTACCTCATAAAATTTGTATAGTTCATAACTATAAATTCCCATACTTGGCATCCCCATGCCAGAGGCCATAATGGTAAGTTCCTTTCCTTGATAGGTTCCTGTGTAAGCATACATGCCTCTAACTTGATTGACTAATTTAGCGTTTTCTAAGAAGTTTTCGGCAATGTATTGTGCTCTAAGTGGGTCACCTGGCATGATGACGGTTTTTGCAATTTCTCCGAAAGCTGCTTCGTTGTGTGGTGTTGGCATATTAATTCCTCCTTTATTTTATTTTGGGTATTTCTTGTAACAAGTATAACAATAATTAAAAAAAAATGCAAAAATTTAATGGGTATCTTCTATAATGCGATATGAACATGTTTACATTGTTTTCTATCTTTTGATAAAATACAAAAAACGAAAGAAGGGAAAAAAGGAGTTACGCTAATAGCACTAATTATTACGATTTTATTCTCTTATGACGAAAAATTAAAATGTAGTAATAACAAGGGTTTCATCCTACAAACAATTTAGTAATTTATAAATTTTCACATATTTAGAAGATGAATTGTAAAAAATAAAATTACAAGTTCATCTTTTTTTGAATTTATAATGAAAAATATGGAAATAAATGCTATAATGTAAAAAATAAAATTGATTTATAGCAATAGGAGTTGATAATATGTCTAATGAAATGGTTAATAAAGAAGAAATTACAAATGAATTAGTAGAGGAAATAAAAGCATTGGTATTAAATGCTAGAAAGAAAATATCTCAACAAGTAAATGAAACATTGGTAGCTACTTACTGGAATGTTGGAAAGACAATAGTTGAAAAAGAACAATCTGGCAAAATTAAAGCAGAATATGGGAAAGCTATACTATTGAATGTATCAAAAAGGCTAACAAAAGAAATAGGTAAAGGATTTTCAAAAAGTAATTTATTTAATATGAGAAAATTTTATTTAATATATTCAGAAATTCCAGACGCGTCTGGAATTTTGGGTTGGTCGCATTATTGTGAACTAATATCAATAAAAGAAGATGCAAAAAGGCAATTTTACGAAAAAGAAACAGTAAATAGTAAATGGTCTGTTAGAGAATTACAAAGGCAAATAGATACATCTCTATTTGAAAGATTGTTATTATCTGATGGAAAAGCTAATAAAGAAAAGGTTTTGCAATTGGCAAAAGAGGGACAAATATTAAATAAGCCAGAAGATATGATAAAAGAACCTTATGTTTTTGAATTTTTAGGAGTCCCAGAACAAAAACCATTATTAGAAAAAGATTTAGAATATAAACTAATAAAGCATATTGAAAATTTTTTATTAGAATTAGGAAAAGGATTTATGTTTGTGGGTTCTCAACAAAGAGTAACAGTAGGAAATATTCACTATTATGTAGATATGGTATTTTATAACAAGATTTTAAAAACTTATGTTTTAATAGATTTAAAAATGGGAAGTTTAAAACCAGAAAATTTTGGACAAATGAATATGTATCTCAATTATTATGAAGAAGAAGTTAATGATGAAGGAGATAACAAGCCTATTGGAATAATTCTTTGTGCTGATAAAGATAATGTAGTAGCAGAGTATAGTATTGGAGGAATGAATAATAATTTATTTGCATCTAACTATACATATTATATACCTAATCAAGATGAACTTATTGCACAAGTAGAGCAAGTAATAAAAGAAAATGAGGAAAATAAAACAGAAAATAAGTAATATCAAAATTCCAGACACGTCTGGAATTTTTGCGACATTGTCGCAAAAAATTAGTAAAAATCAGTAATTTTAAATTTTGCAACAACAGTTATAAAATTAGAAAAAATCGTTTTAGATAAAAAAGTCTAAAGCGACTTTTTTTATGGAAATTTTTTATCTACATTAATAAAAGGGAAAATTAATCTACTAACAATTTTAAAAGACTAAAATTAAAAAATAAAACGAATAAACGAAAGAAGGTGAGGGAATGTCTAACTTAAATTTAAAAGGTATATGGATACCAATAGAAATATTAACAGATAATAAATATAATAATAAAATAAATAATAAATATAATGGCAACAATAATTTTTCTAAAAAGAATATAGCTAACTTTGAACAGCGAGATTATTCTGACTTTGATTTTACTAAAATATATGCAAATGTAAATGCTTTTACATAAGGCAGAGCATTTGCATATAGAAGAACAGCTACTAGAGTAGAGATACTACTTTAGTGGCTGTTCTTTTTCGTTAAAGTTGCTAAAAGGCAACTTTGGCGAAAACATAAAAAATACAGAGTTATGCAATAATAAGAAATGATAAACTAACAAGAGTAGATGCACAAGGATCATATATTCACAATGACAGAAGGTCAAAAGGACATTCTAATAAAGATATCGACTCATCAAGAACACATCTAAACTTTTATTGTAAGAAAAACGAATTAACATATATAAAAGAATTTGATAGAATGAAAAAGGAATACGATTTAAAAGGTAATATTAGAAGTAATAGCATTATAATGTGTGAAATGATGATTACATCTGATAATGAGTTCTTTGATAAAATAGGACTAGAAGAAACAAAGAGGTATTTTAGAGAAAGTTATAAATTTGTCTGTAACTATAAAAATCTTGGAGAGAGAAATATAGTTTCAGCAGCAGTACATTTAGATGAAACAATACCACATATGCACTTGGTATATATACCTGTAGTTAAAACAAAGGATAAAGAAGGAAAAACAATAGATAAAATATGTGCAAGAGATTTTTGGAGAGGTAGAAATAGTTATAGAGAGTTACAAAATGATTTCCATGCATATGTAACATCAAAAGGTTTTGATTTAGAAAGAGGACTGCCAGTTGAAGAAACAGGAGCAAAACATCAAAAAATAGAAGATTTAAAGAAAATAACTAATTTTGAAAACACTAAAAAGGTACTAGATAATATAAAACTAGAATTGCCAGAAGTTCCAGACATAAACGATATAAAGCTTTTTCAATTAAATAAAACAAAAGTTGAAAATGATATAATAAAACCTAAAGACGATTTGATTAATGAATTATATAATGATAATAAGGCTTTACATCAAGAATTATCAAAACAAGTAAAACTTGTTAATGAAGCTGAAAAATATCAAAAAGAAAGAGATAAAATACTTGCAGATAATAGGAGATTAAACAACAAGGTTAAAGATTTAGAATTTGACTATAACAATAGAAAAAATGAATTAGAAGATGAAATAAAAATGCTAAAGGAACTATATCAAAATTTAAAAAGTGAATCAACCAATCCAGTAGGAACCTTAATTTCTTATATGGGAAATAATGTACCAAATGGGTATCTACCTTGTAATGGACAAACTTATAATATTGCGGAATATAGTGGTTTAGCAGAACAAATAAAAAGAGAGTTTGGAAGTTATAACTATTATGGAGGAGACGGAACAACAACATTTGCAACACCAAATGTAACAGGAAAGTTTTTAAAAGGTTCTAATCAGGCAGGTATAAGGGAAGAAGCAGGTTTGCCTAATATTAGTGGGGGATTTTTGCTTATGCTTGGGGAAACGCCGGTGGCACAGGAGCATTTAGACCGAAAATTGATACAAGTAATCAAATCCTAAGTGGAAGTGCGTCAGAGTACAACCACATTAGGTTTGAGTTTGATGCTTCTAGAAGTAGTTCAATTTATGGAAAATCAACAACAGTAACACCAGAGAATATGTCTGTTCTTTATTGTATTAAATATAAAATAGCAAAAATAGAACAAAAAATCACAAAAGTACTTGAAAAAAAATAAAGCACGTGCTACAATAGAAATAGATTAAAAAAAAACCGCATTTGGCAATTTTTTTAATCTTTTTTTAATTTTTTAAAAGAAAAATAATGCCAAAACCAAACAAATTCCCCAATCAAACCCGGAACCGATGGGGAGATAAGAAAATAGAAAGGAAGTATTAGTTATGAACACAAAGTACATTTTTGTAACAGGAGGAGTAGTATCAGGATTAGGAAAAGGAATAACCGCAGCATCTTTAGGAAGACTATTAAAAAATAGAGGATATAAGGTAACCATCCAAAAATTTGACCCTTATATCAATGTAGACCCGGGAACCATGAACCCATATGAGCACGGAGAAGTTTTTGTAACAGATGATGGCGCAGAAACAGATTTGGATTTAGGGCATTATGAAAGATTTATTAATGAAAATTTAACAAAAAATTCAAGCATTACGATGGGAAAAATTTATCAAAACGTAATCGAAAAAGAAAGAAGAGGAGACTATTTAGGAAAGACGGTACAAGTAATTCCACACATTACCAATGAAATTAAGGAAAAAATATATGGCTTTGAAGATACTGATACAGACATTGTAATTACTGAAATTGGAGGAACCGTAGGAGACATTGAAGGACTATCTATTATTGAGGCAATTCGTCAAGTAGGCTTAGAAAAAAATCCAGAGGACGTTATCTATATTCATGTTACTTTGTTGCCTTATATATCAGGTTCTAATGAAATTAAATCTAAGCCAACACAACATTCTGTTAAAGAATTACAAAGTTTTGGAATTAAACCTAATATATTAGTGTGTAGAACTGAAACCGATATTCCAGATAGTATTCGTGAGAAATTATCGTTGTTTTGTAATGTAAGAAAAACAAGTGTTATTCAAAATAAAACGGCAGATAATTTATATGCAGTTCCATTAATGCTAGAAGAAGAAGGACTAGCAAGAGAAGTTTGCAATCATTTAAAACTAGAAAACTATGTACCAGACAATAGCAAATGGGAAGCTATGGTAGAAAACATTAGAAATATTACAGGAGAAAAAATAGTTAATATAGCAATTGTTGGAAAATATGTCCAATTAGAAGATGCTTACATTTCTGTTATGGAGAGCCTATATCATGCAGGATTTGAAAATCATGTAAAAGTAAAAGTTCATTTAATTGACTCAGAAACAGTTACAAGTGAAAATGTGGCGAAAAAATTAGAAGGAATTGATGGTGTTGTTGTGCCTGGTGGATTTGGAAGTAGAGGAATTGAAGGCAAAATTGAAACCATTAAATATGTAAGAGAAAATAAGAAACCATTTTTAGGAATTTGTTTAGGAATGCAAATGGCTGTAGTAGAATTTGCAAGAAATGTATTAGACCTAAAAGATGCCCATTCAGCAGAATTAGATGAAAAGACGCAAAATCCAATTATTCACATTATGGAAGACCAAAAAGCTGTTGATAAAAAGGGAGGAACGATGCGTTTAGGAACGTATCCTTGTGTCATTAAAGAAGGGACTTTAGCAAGTAAGGTGTATGGAACAAAAGAAATTTCAGAAAGACATAGGCATCGTTATGAATATAATAATGAATATAGAGAAAGACTTGAAAAAGCAGGTTTGAAGATTTCTGGTACTTCACCAGATGGCTTGTTAGTAGAAATGGTAGAAATTCCAGACCATCCTTATTTTATTGCTGGTCAATTTCATCCAGAATTAAAGTCAAGACCAAATAAGCCAGCACCATTGTTTGTTGGATTAGTAAAAGCTTGTCTATAAAGGAGAAAAGATATGCAAGAAATAGGAAAGTATAAAGTGAAAAAACCCCAATTTATCTTATTTTTAGATAAAGATGGTACGACTGATTTAGAGGATAAGAACTTAAATAATATTTTTCATTTAGTTTCAACAATGGGCGGTATGGTGATATTTGTGACAGGAAGAACCGTTGGAGATATAGAAGGAGAACTAAAGCAGAAGAAGGTAAAGGTGCCAGAGATAATAGTAGGAGATAATGGAGCGATTATTTGTTATACAAAGACAGGAGAATTGGTAGAACAAAAAACACTAGAACATGAATCTGTAATGCGAATGGTGGATGATTTTCTTGCAAATGGGGGCGAAAAAGACCTGATTCGTTATACAAATGGAAAAGAAGTATTTGCATCCAAAGAAAAGTTTGTACAGAGATATTATAAGGGAAATAAAATTGTAAAGTTTTGTGAGGATATTTATCAAACAATAGAAAATGCAGAAGATATTACAAAAGTAACGCTAGCAGGAAAAGAACAATTGATGAAACAATCAGCTGAATTTGTGGCACAATTGAATTGTTGGACGGATAAAGGAGTTACTAAATTTCCAAGAAAAGAAAGTCAAAATTATCGATTAGATATTGCACAAAAAAATATTAGTAAAGGAGATGCCGTTAAAAATCTTGTTCAAAAATTGCAACCACAATATGGTTATATCTGCGTAGGAAATGGAGCCAATGACATATCTATGTTTAAAACTGCTATTGATGATGGAATGAGAGTGGCTGTGGTAGAAGCAAAAAGAGGAAGCAAAGAAAAAGAAGAAATGGACAAAGTGTTTGAAGAAATCAAACAATATTCGCAAGAAAAGAAAAAAGGAAAGATAGAACGAGTACCTTTTGATAAGAATTTAGCGAACCGATATATATTAAAAAAAGCTAAGTGCTTTCAAGAATGTATAGCAAAAAAAGAAAGACAAATGAAAAAAACAAACAGATTACCAAATCTTCCAAGAATAAAAGTGAGGGAAATTGATAGGAAAAATATCAGTCGTGGCACGGATTTGCAAGAACGAAACAAAGAACGATGAGAAAATTTTAAAAAACCCTTGACAAAAAAACGAAAAACCTTTATAATTTATAATTGTCAGGAGGAGAACTTTGCAGGTGTAGTTCAATGGTAGAACCTCAGCCTTCCAAGCTGATGACGTGGGTTCGATTCCCACTACCTGCTCCATTAAGTAAAATCGTCGCACCAGGCGAAAACATTGATAAATCAACTGTAAAAGGTTGATTTTTTTTGTCGCCTTTATCTTGAAAAAGGAAGGATGGTGTGGTATGATTAGCATTGTAAAGAAGAAAAACAAGATTAAAAGAGAATTGCTCTCTAAAATTGAATGGGCTTGCAGTTTGAATGCTATAAAACTTGAACACGAAATGATATTTGAAGGTTGTTTAAGAATTATAGAACATACAAACTTAGCGTATGTAGAACCACATAGAGTAATTATTAAGAATAAGTTATTTTTATTCTTTAATGAATGTGATTACTTTTATGTGGGAGATTTAAGGTACAAATACCCTTTATCTCAATTAAAAGACTACATAGAAAGGCTACATTAATTTTAGAGCTTTTTTGTGCTTAAAATTTATTCAAGTAGCTTTCCATTCAATAGTGAAAGACCAACTATAAAAAGTCAAGCATTTTTTGAAAAAAATTAAAAAAATT
>CANPHV010000026.1 GCA_947573965.1 uncultured Clostridium sp. | reverse complement strand
TAATTTATTATACACTCTCTCATTAAATGTGTCCATATATCTATTCTAACACCAGATTGACTCTAATGTGCATTTTGCCTTTTGCTTATTATTGAACCTACAGGTTGCTACTGTGCAATTGATTTTTGGGTTTACTTCCATTTTTTACATACCTCCTATTTTTTTATATAGTTAGTATGTACTATTTTTCCAAAAATATTATCGAATTTGACCATTGCCATAAATCTCATATTTAATCGTGGTTAATTCCTTTAATCCCATTGGTCCTCTTGCATGTAGCTTTTGTGTACTAATACCAATTTCTGCACCAAAACCAAATTCGCCACCATCGGTAAAACGAGTTGAACTGTTCACATACACACAACTACTATCAATCTCCCTTAAAAATCTTCTTGCTTTTTCATAATTTTGTGTAACAATACATTCTGAATGTTTGGTGCTATACTGATTAATATGTTCGATGGCTTGTTCCAAATTATTTACTACTTTGATAGATAAAATCAAATCTAAATACTCTCTTCCCCAGTCTTCTTCCTCAGCAAGCTTTATTTCTTTAGCAAGCTTGCAAGCTTTTTCGTCGCCTCTTATTTCAACTTGTTTTTTGGCTAACCTATCCACTAACAAAGGAATAAATTCATTGGCGATTGCTTGATGAATTACTAAAGACTCACAAGCATTACATACTCCTGTTCTTTGTGTTTTGGCATTTTCAATAATGGAAAGTGCCATCGAAAAATCAGCAAATTCATCTACGTAAATGTGACAATTTCCGGTCCCTGTTTCAATCACTGGAATGGTACTATTTTCTACTACTGTTCTTATTAATCCTGACCCACCTCTAGGAATTAAAACGTCAACATAGGAATTTAGTTTCATTAATTTTATGGTTGTTTCTCTTTCTGTATCTTCTAATAAGTGGACACAATTTTCTGAAATTCCTAATCTTTTCAATGTTTCATGAATAACTTTAACAATTTCTATATTTGTTTCAATTGCATCCGAACCACCTCTTAAAATAACAGCATTTCCTGTTTTAAAACACAACCCAAAAGCATCTAATGTTACATTTGGTCTTGACTCATAAATAATAGCAATAACCCCTAAAGGAACTCTTTTCTTTAGAATTTCTAGCCCATTTTCTAAAGTCTTGCCTTCTATCGTTTCTCCAATAGGGTCATTTAAGTCTACTATCTTTCTAATCCCTTCTGCCATATTAAGAATTCTGTTTTCGTCTAGGCTTAGTCTATCAATTAAACTTTCTTTCATCCCATTTTTTATGGCTCTTTTTGTATCCTTTTGATTGGCTTTTATCAATTGTTCTTGTGCCTCTTCTATGGCTTTTGCTACTTCGAATAATACTTTATTTTTTTCCTTACTACTCATGGTACTTAATATTTTAGTTGTTTGTTTTACTTTTTTCCCAATTTCTTCTAAACTTTCCATCTTCTATTTACTTCCTTCCCGATTCATTGATTTTAGATACTAAATAATCTCTTGTATCTGTTTCTACTTCTTTTTGTGCTACAAATAAAGTCCCATGTTTTTCTCCATTTAAGATTTTTGTAATAATAGCAGGATTTTTACCATTGGTAATCATCATATCAATTCCTAAAGGATTGATAATGTTAGCAGCTAGTACTTTGGTGTACATACCACCAGTTCCAACGTCACTATCACTTGATTTTTTTGCCATTGTTCGTGCTTCTTGTCTTACCCCATTGGTTACAATGTCTATCAATTTAGCATCTTTATTTTGAAAAGGGTCATCGGTATATAAGCCGTCTGTATCTGTCAATAATATTAACATATCTGCCTTGGTAATGGCTGCTACCATAGCTGATAAAGTATCGTTTTCGCCAAATTCGATTTCATCTGTGGCAATGGCATCGTTTTCATTTACAATAGGAATACTTCCATATTTCAATAACTCTTGAAAGGTGTTTTTCAGATTTTCATAAGCTTTTTCTTGCCCTAAATTGTATTTTGTCATTAACACTTGGGAAGCTATTTGTCCATATTCTGCAAATAGTTTGTAATAATTCATCATTAATTTTCCTTGTCCTACTGCCGCACAAGCTTGTTTTTCTGGCATTGTTTTTGGTCTTGTTCCTATTTTTAAAGCTTCTCTTCCGGCAAGCCACGGCTCCTGAGGACACTAAAATGACGTCTTTTCCACTATTTTTCAAGTCACTTAATGCCCTTACTATTTTTTCTAATTGTGTATAGTTTAGATTTCCAGTATCTTTATGGGTCAAAGTGGAAGAACCCACTTTAACGACAATTCTTTTTTTATCTTTTATTCTTTCCCAAAATTTTTCTTTTATTTCTTCCATTTTTATTTCATTCCTTCCAATAAACACTAAAAAGTAGAAAATTGGTATTTTTCTATTTCTCCGATTTTCTACTTTAATTTCAATATTTTTAATTTGATAAGTCTTTTGATTTCTTTGTGGCTGCTTGGATAGCTGCTATTAGACTTGTTCTTAATCCTTTTTCTTCTAAAACAGAAACCCCTTCTATGGTAGTCCCTCCTGGTGAGCATACCATATCTTTTAATTCTGCTGGATGCTTTTTGGTTTCTAATACCATTTTTGCTGACCCTAAAACAGCTTGTGCTGCAAAGGTATAGGCTTTATCTCTTGGCATGCCTTCTAAGACTGCACCATCTGCCATCGCTTCTATTATCATGAAGATAAAGGCTGGCGATGAACCACTTACCCCTGTTACAACGTCCATTAGTTTTTCTGGGATAATTTCGCATTTTCCAAAACTATTAAAAATATTACAAATTAAATCTAGTTCTTCGGGTAAAACCATGGGGCATGGTGTAATTGCTGCCATACCTTCGCCTACCAATGCTGGTGTATTCGGCATGCAACGCACTACTTTGATATTTTTTTCAAATAGTTTTTTTACAGCTTCAATTTTTTGCCCAGCAGCAATAACGACAATAATGGTATTGTCGCTAACTTGTGCTTTGATTTGTTTGATTACTTCTGGATAAAATTGTGGTTTTACGGATAGCACTAAAATATCTGCTTTTGTAGCTACTTCGTTGTTATCTGTTGTAATTAAAAGTCCATATTGTTGTTTCATTTTTTCTAATTTTGTTTCAGATGGGTCTGAACAAATTACTTGATTAGATGGAACTAATTTTGCTTTTAAAATTCCACCTATCATTGCATTTGCCATATTTCCACTTCCAATAAAACCAATTGTTTTGTCCATGTTTTTTTCTCCTTTTAAATATTGGGTACTATTATATGCTATTTTTTTCTTTTTAGCAAGTATGCTTTTTAATATCTTTTACTATTTTATTGCTATTTTCTCTGTTTTTCTCTTGTTTATTACTTTTTATTCTCTTTTTCTAGTCTTTTACAATTTTCTCTTTCTTCCACACATTTTTCTGCTGGCTCTTTGAAGCTTAAATACCAACTAATTCCATTTCTATTCTTTTGAATTTGTGCATTTCTTTCTTCTAATTCTTGAAATGTTTTTGGTGGTGCTACAATCACTGGTTGCCCTGGCATCCAGTTAGCAGCTGTTGAACCCTTGCTACAATCTGCCATTTGTAAAGCTTGCACAGTTCTTATGATTTCGGGAATGAAACGTCCTATATTTAAAGGATATATCAAAATGGTTCTTACTTTTCCTTTGTCATCTATGATAAATACATTTCTAACGGTTTCTGTGTTGCTAATGTCATTTGCAATCATCCCGTATTTTCTAGCAATTTCTCCGTTTCTGTCGGCTATGATTGGAAAGGATATTTTGATTCCTGTTTTGCAGTATATGTCATACATCCAAGCTAAATGAGAACTATTACTATCAACGCTTAAGCCTAATAGTTCTGTATTTAAGTCTTTGAAGTATTGGTGGGCTCTGGTAAAAGCTATCATTTCAGTGGTACATACGGGGGTAAAGTCTCCTGGATGCGAAAATAACACAAGCCATTTTCCTTGATAGTCTTCTAAACAAATTTCTCCAAATGTAGTTTCTGCTTGGAAACTTGGTGCTTTTTGTCCTAATTTTACATTTCCGTTCATCATTAATTCATAATCCATAAAAATAAACTCCTCTCATTTTTGTATATTGTATGAAAGAAGCTTATTTTTGGTTACTATTTAATATTTTTACTCTAACCTTAGTAATCGATTATATTTGGCAATTCTATCACCTCTTCTTGGTCCTCCAATTTTAATATAAGTAGCATCTAAAGCCACTGCTAAATCACACATAAAAGTATCTTCTGTTTCAATACTTCTTTGCGAAACACAGGTCGCCATATCCTCTTTCTTTGCTTTATTAAAAGCATTTATCGTTCCTGTTAGTGTTCCCACTTGATTTATTTTTATTACCATACCATTTGCTAATTCACGATTGATATATTTATCTTGTGTTGCAAATAAGTCATCTCCTACGATATCAATATTTTTATATTCTGCTTTCATTTTTCTCCAATACTCTTCATCTTTTGTGTCAAATGGATCTTCTATGTAAGTAATATTATAGTTTTCAATATAGTCTTTAAATATCTTGCTTAATTCTTGTGATTCCATTTTTTTACCTTGATAAGTATAACTATTATCTTCAAAAAAATGCTCCGCTGCTACGTCTATTGCAATTGTTACCTCTTTTTCATAATTCAACTTTTTTATTGTCTTGTGTACCATTTCAAACTTTTCATCTATTGTCATTTCTTCTACAATCATTCCACTAGATTGTCCATAAGCTTTTAACCTATCTTTTTCCTTTAATTCGTTTTCGATATAAGAATAAATTTCGATAATTGGTTGTACTGCTTTTGAAAAGGGATGCTTGTTGACAGCAATCATTATGTTTTGAATAGAACCATTTTCCTTTTGATTATGAACCCCACCAGAAAATATAGCAACTAATGGAATAGGAGATTTTCCTTTCGGTTTACCATTTGCAATTTTAGTTATATATTGTACCAATGTTAACTTTTGAACTTGTGCCATAATTCTTGCAAATGCTAATGAAAATGGCAGGCAAATATTAGAACCTAATTGTTGCATATATCTTTCTAAAATTGCATCCAACTCTCCTTGATTACTCAGCTTTTTACTACAAATTTCATATATCATCTTATTTAATTTATCTTTGTTCACTTCTTTTGTTGTTATAACTTCTCTTTTTCCTGGCATGATTGCAGATGGAGATGAACCAATTGCTTTAATTTGGTTATCTGTTATCATTTCTACTTCTAAAGCTTTTTTGCCAGCAGAATTTAATATCTCTCTTATTTTAATTTCCTTTATTTTTATCATCCAAAATCTCCTCTTTGATATAAGGAAAAATATCAATTGCTTTTTTGATTGGTAAATTTCCTTTTCTAGCATTTTCTTCATCAAATTTGGTACTTCCATCCTTTTGAATATTTCTTCCTGAAATTAAGACTGGTACTTTGTCAGCAGAATGTATTTTTAGTTCGCATGGTGTTGCATGGTCGCAAGCTACAATTACAATATCCTCTTTTTCTATGTCTTTTATTAAATTCGATAAAAAATATTTATCGATATACTCAATTGCTTTAACTTTTTCTTCTGGTCTATTATCATGTCCTGGTTCATCTGGTCCTTTAATGTGAATAAATTTTACATCTGCTTTATCTTGTATTAAAATTTCTTCACTATTTTCTAAAAAGTCTTTATCTAATTGTAAATCTAAAGATTTTGAGAAAGTAAATTTTGCACCAATTAACTTTGCTATGGTGTTTTCGGCTGGTAATTGTCCATACATAGAAAGCGTAAGTCCAAATTTTTCTTCAAATTGTGGCATTTGTTTTGGTTCTTCTCCGCCATCTCTAAAAATCAAGAAATTAGCTGGTAATTCATTTTTTTCGATTCTTCTTTTATTTACTTCATTTTTAGTTAAAATTTTGTGTGATTGTTGTATAAAATCATTCACAATATTAGCAGTTAACTTACTTTCTTCTTTTTCATCTAATGCAAAGCATTTTAATGGTTTTGGCTCATAATTTTTTATGTGTGTTCCCCATACCCCATTTTTCTTAAATCCTGGGTCTGTATTGGATACATTACCAGATAATTTTTCTGTTTTACTATTAAAAACTAATATTCCCCTATGGTGTCCAAATGCTAATAATCTAAAATTAGCATGATACTTAGTTAAATCTACCTGTTGTGCTTATTTGTAGTTCTTCTTTTAGCCCTCTTGCCGTTCTTCTATCTAATGTTTGCCTCTTTTCATCATAAGAAGCAAAATTAATTCGAAAGGCTACATAGTGATATCCTTCTAGAACAAATCCTGTTCCTAATCCCTCTAATGTTCCCCTTCCTGGATAGTATATTTTAGGGTCGTAAGAAAGTAAGGCCATACTTCCTGAATCTGATTCTGGTATTATGGTTTCATCTATTACTGTAACTAAAGCTTGTTTTCCTCTTTTTGCTAGTATATCTAAGGCAGGGGTATTTGCAACTTGCAATGGTGTTTTATTTCCAAGTCTTTTTATTTTTCTATCTGCTGCTCCATCTAATAGAATCATATAGATTTTCATAAGTTTACCTCTTTTTCTTCATCTAAAAAACTTTTTATTCTTTGGTCCAAGCCATGCTCTATAATATAATGATAAACAAATTTAGGAACAAATTGTTTCCACTCTTTTTCTTCTTGAATACATTTTCTAACATTAACAGCACTTATTCCTTTTTTCTCTATTGCAACTCTCCATAACACTTCAACCTCTAATTTTAACTCATCTTGTAAAATTTTTAGTTTTTCTTCTCCCCATTCATCATATATTGTCATATAATATTTTGCATCTGAAGGAGCATAATTAAAAATTTTGTCTGGGAAATTAATTGGAAAAGGAACAATATCAAATTCTTCTTGCCCTATCCCCGCTTCTATCATAGAATATTTGATGCATTATGCAATACTTGAAATCTACCATGTATAACACCTATTTTATCCATCTTTAAACCGCTTCTTTCTTTTATTTTAGTTGATATTTAATTTATATAAAATAGCACCTGCTACCACTGAAATAAGAATGCCTATTATCACTTCCACAATTATTTTAACAACCTTACTATAAAACTTATGTTTCTTTGGTTCCGTAGAATTGTTACTATTACTTCTTATTTCCAATTTTTCGACGCAAGTATCGTCGAATTGACTTATCTTATTTTTTTCTATTGTATTAATATTAATTGAATTATCTCCTAAATTCACAACACCACTAATTGAACCATTAATATTTATACTCTTTTTATCCGTTACCATCATACGTTCAATAAATCCTTCTCTCTATTCACATTTATATTATCATTTCCCAGATTAACAATACCATCAATATCGCCTTCCACTTGTACATTGTATTCATTCATGTTAAAGACTGTTTTTTGATTATGTACATCTGCATTTTTAATATCCTCTCGAAGTTTTCGCAAGGCATCTCTTCCGTTCGGTTCCTTCTGCTGCAAATACAGCATAATAGCCAGAATTCATCTGTATTCCTAAACCAAACTTTTCTGGAAAGAATTTTTCTTTGGGTGGTTCTTCGTTATAATCAATTTTTTTCCTATATGTTTTTATCGCTAGCAAACCACATATTATACTAATTGCTAATACGATTAACCCCCAAAGAGTCCTCTCTAAAAGACATACAGAAAAAATTCCTATTAATATACAAGCAATACTATAATTTCTTATTTCTATTTTCTTTTTATTGTGTTCACGTTGTTCATACTACCTTTTTGAATCTTTATATCTCTGTTTTTCTCTTTCGTTTTCTTCTCTTTTTAGATTTTTAAATCTAAAAATACACATTCTTGATATGTTTGAAATTTTCAATACTTCATCTCCATAGCATATACTATTTTTGTCAATTTCTATATTATTAATGTTTGGCATATTTTCCCCTCTTATCTCATTTTCTATTTCTCTTATTATTACATATTTTTACAATTTTGTAAATCTTTAGAGCTATTTTATTCATAATAGCTTGTCAAAATATATAAAAACGTATCTTGTGCTAAGACCACTGCTATTTCATAACTCTTGACATATCTCATCAAAAAGAGTATAAGCTTTTCTTTATCTTTCTACAATTTCATCAAAAGTTACTACAAGAAAATACAAAAAAAGTAACGTACGACTTGTTTATTTATTGAATATTACGATAAACAATGTAAAAAACACAATAAATAACATACAATTGGGAATTGTCATTGCTATTAATACTATATCCTCCATAACTTTCCCTCGCTCTCTCATTTCCTTAGATTATAGCATTTTAACAATCCAATTTCAAACCATTACTTTTTAGCACCTTTTCTTTTCCAAATCCACCTTACTATCACAACTAAAATCACAGTACCTATGGCTATTCCAGCAAAAATAAACCCATACTTTTTCGTCTGTTCTATGGTTGCAACCTCTTGAACCTCCTCTATATCACTACTCAATTCTTCTATTTCATAAGCCTCTTCTAAAGCCTCTTTTTGTAATTGTCTTTCCTCTTGATATCTCTTTTCTTCCTCCTCATTTCTTCGATAAACCTCTACTTGAAACTTCTTTTTCGAAAAACCATTTGGTGCTGTAACGACTATTTCCAATAAATTGTTACCTTCCTTCAAGTTGTCTTTTCCCGTTACTGTTACAATCGCTCGTTCATTTTCTGGTATTGCAAGTACATTCAAATCATTTTGTTCGTTTGTTATTTGTGCTTGATAATTGGTCCTACTATTATCAAAAGGAGGCACTAACAAAACATTTTCAATGGCTAAAATTTCTAGGTTTGTATTAGCTAGTTCTGTATCATCTGTTTTAGTTACTTGAATTGTATAAGTATTACTTTGTGTTTCATCCAAAGAAACAACTTGAATTGTAATGATATTTAATCCATTTTGTAAATTCGTATTTCCAGTTATTTGAATCGTAGCATTGGGGTTTTCACTAATTGCTAAAACTTCAATCTCTTGAATATTAGTTGGTATGGTTAAGTAATATTCATAAATTTCTGGGCTAAAATCAGGTGTTATCCCTTCTCTATCTAATCTTAATGCTTGCAAATTAGCATTCCCTTCTTGCCTATTACTTCCTTCTTCTTTTTCTTGGTTTAATAAATTACTTTCCTCTTTTCCTATCCTAACTTGTTTTTCTTTAAAATCGATTCTTAGTAAATTTCCCTTTTGGTCGTAAAAATCCCCTTCTACTTGAAAACTAGTCAATCCATCCTCTTTGGCTCTAAATTTAAAAGTAACTAAATCACCTTGTTTAGCACCTTCTCCGCCTTTCTCATCAAACCACACAAAAAGAATACGGTTTTCTAAAACATTTGTATTTTCTATCTTAGAAATGTAATCCCATTTCGAATTATCAAAATAAAGAGAAAAATCAAAAGCACTCGTTTTCTTCCCTTCTATTTTAACCGTTATTTCTATTTCTTCTCCTTTTTCTATTTTATCTTGATTACTTGTAACCAGAATGATTGCTTTGTCTTCTCCATAAGCTACATTCAAAAAACAAAAACAAGCTATTATTAAAATTAAAACAATTCGTAATCCTTTTTTCAACATACGTTTTCTCCTTTTTTCTAACTAATTTCAAAACCAAATGAAGCCAAAGGGAGCCAGAGGGACGGACCTTTTTGGCACAAACTAATCTTATAGAGGAAAAGTTAAATAGTAATAACAAGTGTGCCAAAAAGGTCCGTCCCCTCTGGCTCCCTTTGGCTCTCTACTTTTCTTTCTATTGTTGTATTATTTGCAAGCCTAAAATGTGTCTTTGGATTAATAATAAATCGACTGAACTTGGTTTCTTTCCGTTTTTATTAATATTAGTTGCTTTCCTAAAAATTGCTTCTATTGGTTCGATTTCTAATATGTGTCGTTGCAATACTAGCAAGTCAACACTATTGATTTTGCCATCTCCATTGCTATCTCCATATAAAATAACAGAATATTGTCTTAATAGTTTGCCATCTTCTTTGACTTGTATTTTAGTACCTGTCCCTACTAAATCAGTTTCTTTTAAAATTTCATTTTTATGATTTACGATTTCAATTTCTAAATTTGTGGTTATTTTTTGCAAAATATCTGCTACCGTATTTTTCTTATAATCTATTCCTGTTATTTCTAGACTATTCACAACAAGTGGACTGTCAAAGTGAATTTCGGATTCCTCCATCCTTCTTACTACTGTCACTTTACATTTTGCTTGTATCGATGGATTTTCTTTACTGCTAGCTATTAATTCCACTTCTCCTATTTGTTTTGCCATGACCATCCCATTTTCTTGTATCGTAGCGATTTGCGGATTGTTACTTTGATAATCAATTCCCGGTTCGTCTGCATCTTCTGGTTCTATACTTCCATTAATTTGAAAGGTATCTCCCACTTGCATATAGATTTCACTTTGGTCTAAGGAAATTCCTGTTACCTTACTATAAACTTTGATGGTTATTTGATTTTGTACCTTGTTTTCTTCAGCTTTAACGGTAATGGTTGTTTCGCCAGAACGGATGGCTTGAATTTTTCCTTTATCATCAATGCTAGCAACAGATGGATTATTAGATTGATAGTTTACCTTATGATTGCTTGCTTCTTGAGGCAAAATCGTTACTTGCAATTGTTTTGTTTCTCCCTTTTGTAGGGTAGTATTTTCTAAACTAAGGTCAATTTTTTCAATCTGAACTGCTGGCATTTCCGCTGTATAGGTCGCAAAAATATAACCAATGATTCCGTTCTCTAGCCTTACTTTGTCCCATCTTTCTCCTGTTTGCCTTCCCTTTTTTATTCTTGTCATTTTATCTTGCTGATTTAAAGTGGTAATTACCTCATAAGAAGTAGAAGGACCTGTTCGCACATTAACACTATTACCTGTACAATAAACTTTTGTATTATCTTGCACAAAGTCATTGCTATTTATATTAGGGCTTTCGGTTGGTATTTCTGGCATATTTGAATATACTGGAATAATAAAAGATAATGACGTGTCTAATATTCCACTTTTAGAATAACCATTAAAAATTGATTTTGATTCACTATAAGGAGCTAATACATTTGTCATATATTGATGCCAAAATAATCCGTTACCACTTTCATCATTAACGTGGAATTTTTGTAAATAAATCGTATTTTGTCCCACATTAATGTAACTAGAACCAATAAAGATAGCCCCTCCCGTTATAGCTCTTTCTTTTGTATTCCATGGAATTAAGTATTTATCTTTCGTGGCTTGACTAGCTCCTTTTCCATCTTTAGCATACTGTAATCCATTCTTAATTGCTCCCATTGGCTCTGCTGAACTGGTTGCCCCAATATTATAAAAATTGTAAAGCCCTTTAAATCCTTCTACCGTTCCACTAATCGAACTATGAGACAAAAAGGGACCTACTTCTTGCTTGATACGCGAAGACAAATGATAAGGACTAACAAGGGAGGTTTGTCCTCCTCTTAATATTAAATCTGCATATTTTTCGTTCATGGAAATGGTATTACCATTGCTATCTAAATAAGAAACCCTTGTATTATAAAATTCTGTTCCATATAATATTTTCTCAATTCCTTCTAAATTATTAGTATGGGCATCATAAGATAAGCCTTCAAATTGAAAAAGGCGAACTTCATTCAAGAAATTTCTAGGGTCCATACAGTATTCTACTGCTTGCCTAGAACTATCTACCCAACCTGCATCTACTTCTATGTTATATTGCCCTGGTGTTGTATTTTTCCAACGATCCGAATAATTTTTTGGCACTAAATTTTTCCCAAAAACATTTTCTTCATTGATTACGTAATTCCAATCTAAATTGGTATATAATGCTGTAAATTTCCAATTGGGGTGTTTTTTAGCTAGTTCCCTTAAATAAGGTTGATAACTTGCTGGAAAGCTATCAATTCCTTCTAATTTGCTAGATGCCACTACTTGAAAATAAAGAAACAAACTAACAGACATTAATAAAAATAAGATACTGACAAAAATTATTTTTTTCATTTTTCCTCCGCTTTTACAATAATTCTTTTGACAGAGTCACTGGTGCATGTAATTAAGGTGACCTCTTTTTTTCCGTCGGTGTCTTGCGACAAGCAACTTACTTCCTCTGGCATTACCTTATAAATGTCATAAATCTCATATTCCACTTTCCCTACTTCATTATCTGAAATTGTAAAAGTTTCTCCTATCTCTAACTCTTTTAGACGATGAAACATATTCCTATTGGGAAAATTATGTCCCGCAATACAAAAATTCCCTTTTTGGTTGGCATCTGCTCCCCAAAATTTTGTAACAGATACATTTAAAGCTTGCTTGGAATACGTCTTTAAAACATACGTTTTTAAGTCAATAGAAGGAATTTCCAATTTGGCTGCTACGGTATATCCTTTATATTCTTTTTCAATTTCTTCTTTTGGATATTCTTTGATGGGAATTGTAATTGGTACTTCTTCTTTTATTTCTTGTGTTGTACTTATATTTTGTGTTTCATACATTGGTTCATCTTTTTTATTTTCTTTTTGTTCTGTCATCCCTCCCCATAAGATGACGCTCAAAGTTCCTGCTATGATAAACAGATTAAAAAAACGTTTTTTTCTTTTTTTCTTTTTTTCTTTCATTTGTTTTTCTCCTTGTCACTATGTAATAAGATGCTTCTAATATTAAAAACATCTTATTTTTATTTTAGTCTTTCTTCTTATTGTAATAAAGGTATGAGCTAACTAACACCATTAATAGGATAACAATTGGGATATAAAGATTATTACCTGTTTTTGGTAATTTCTTTGGTGTTTCATCTGGTTTTACTTCTTCTATTTCAGGTGTTTCTTCTACAGTTGGTTGATTGTTTTGTGGTGGTATTGGTGTTGCCATTTCTAGTACAGTAAATGGAAAACTTGCTTGTGAAATGATTTGGTCTGAATTGTCTCTGTCAATTAGTTTTAAAGTAATGGTATAATTTCCTGCTTGGCTAAAAATAGCTCTTGTTTGCAAACTTTGTAAAACGTCCTTTCCTCCTATTTTAAAGCCTTGTGCATCTCCCCATCCACTTTGAATAATGTCATGTTCTAAGTTGCTTTGGTCGTTAGCTAATAATTGTACTGTTGCTCCTGCTGGTGTTGTAGCTTCTGCCACTAATCTTGCGTGTTCATAATAACGTCCCATTGGTGATGCATAACTTAGGTTCATTGCCTTTTCTTCGTCTTTGACAATTTCTCCATTGTGTTCTAATTTTAATACATAATCTTGATATGCTGGTTCTACTGTTACATTTTTTACAATTGGTGTTGTAATATCGTCAAATTGAACAGAAGCATCTGGGTTAGCTAAACCTTCCCCTGTTACTAAAAATTCTGTTGGATTTGAAGTGGTAATATCTGCTTTAGCACGAAATGTTACACTCATATCGTTTCTAGGATTGGTTCCTCCTGTTGTATCATAAAAAGTAACTTTTACTTTATCCCCTGTGTTATTGTCTGTTCCTCCTTCTGCTGATACATAATCAAAAATGTTGTTGTCATAGGATACGTCAAATGTGTAGGCTCCTAATGGTTGTCCAAATCCGATGGTTACCTTTACTTCTTCTCCAGGTCTTACTGTTGTTTTGCTTGTTTGCACATCAATCGTGTCTAGTGCTGCTGCATAAGTGTTTCCTGTAAAGATAAGTACACTTAATAGTGTTATCATAATAAATAAACTAATGATTTTTTTCATGATTTTTTTCCTCCTTTTTTTGTTTGATAATTTTATTATGCCAATTTTTTTATTAGATTATTTAGCAAAAATTTCAAGTTTGTTTTTGTTCAAAAAAATATATAATAAAAATACAATAGAATTTCTCTATTGCATTTTTAAATTTATACAATTTATCTAGATAATCTTTTTTGAATTTCTTTTAAATCTTTTACCTCTTTTGTTTGTTTTTCTATCATTTTATCTGCCATAACCTTTAACCTTGGGTCGATGCGATAATTCAATACATTTTCACACATAGCAATCGCACCTTCATGATGGGGTATCATTTCATAAGTAAAATCTAAATTAATGTAAATCGTTCTAGGAGCATTTTTCATTTTCTCTAGCATATGTTTTGTAATTTCTAGATACTTTTCTTGGTAACAATTTACTTCTTGTGGCATATTTTGAAAACCATAAATTGTTCTAGCAATCTCCTTCATTTGCTCAATACCTTCTGTTTGTCCTTTTATCATATTTTTAGCCATTTCTTGTAATGGTTGATACGTTGTATATTGTAATAAGTTTTCTGCCATACAAATGGCTGCTTGATGATGAGGTATCATCGTTTCAATAAAATTAATGGTAATACTATTGGTCACTTCTTGCGATAACATCTTTTCTGCCATTTCTTTAATAATCTCATCGTATCGACATAAATATTTTCTTGCTCTCATAACTTGCCTATTTTGCATTTCTCTCACTCTCCTTCTTATTATCATATAGTTTTTCCTTCCAAAATGTTACAAAAAGAGCTACTGTGGACAGACCTTTTTGGGCACAAATTAATTTCTAATATTTTAAACTTTTCCACTATAAATTTTTCCATTTGCCCCATTCTAAAAATTCTACCAAAAGTTTGGGAATTTTTGAGAATTTTTGAACGGTCCCCCCGAATTCATTACAATATTTATAGTGGAAAAGTTTAATAGTAACAAAAAAGTGTGCTAAAAAGGTCCGTCCTCAGTAGCTCTTCCTGCAAATTTCTTGCAAGAAAAAACAGGGATTTTAAGGAACGTCCCCAAAATCCCCATTGTATTTTTTTAAGTAACCACTATATATTTCTTGCAAATTTTCTATCTGCTTAAAGTCTTCTGGTTTTGCTACTTCTGGTAGCCCTGTTTTTACGAGTGCTTTTTCTAATACATGTTTGACAAATTCAGCACAATAAAACGATTTTTTTCTTGCTATTTTTTTACGAAAACCTGCCGCAAATAGGCCTAATATGTTAAAAGTATATTGCTCTTTTTCTTTTTCTATTTTTTCAATGGCTTCTTGTATTTTTTGATATTGTTGTTCGGTAACTTCTAATGAATAAATTCTTGCTTTCGTTAAGTAAAATCTTTTAAAGGTTCCATCATCAATAAATTCATGGACAAAGCCTGCCCAAAAAGGATTGTATGGATGTAATCTTCCAAAACTATACATGTATTTTAATTCTCGGTCTAAAGCAATCGATACATGAGAAAATTCATCCTTTGTATAATTTTTTATTAATTTCGATAAATTGGTTCCCGTATGGGTTAAAATAATATATATTTTTTTCATTTTAGCTACCCCTTTTTAGCTATTCTATCATATATAGCCTAAAAAGTCCACCAAATTAACAAAACTCTGTAATTGGCTTGTGCATTTAAGTCTTTTAATATCATGTTCAAATACATTACTACTTCTATTATTCCTGTTTTAATATTTTATCTGCTTCACTTTGTGTAAGATATTTATACTCTATCATTTTATTTATTACTTGTTTTTGTCTTTGTTTTGCTAATTCTAGATTTTTTGTTGGTGCATATACTGATGGTGCATTTGGTATTCCTGCAAGCATAATCGCTTCATAATCTGTCATCTGATTTGGTTCTTTTCCAAAATATCCTAAACTTGCTTCTCTTACAGTATAATATCCATCTCCAAAATAACTTGTATTCAAGTATAATTCTAGTATTTCATCTTTTTCACATTTGTTTTCTATTTTAAATGCCATAAATACTTCTGCTATTTTTCTTTCAAATTTCTTGTCTTGTGTAAAATATATATTTTTTGCTAGTTGTTGTGTTATGGTACTTCCACCTTCTACAAAATCCATAGCTTTTATATCATTTATTGTTGCTCTACCTATTGCAATTAAATCTATTCCAAAATGTTTATAAAATCTATGATCTTCTACTGATAATACTGCATTGATATAAGTTTGTGGTAAGTCTGAAATTTCTGTATAATTTTCTTTGCTTTTTATTTCTTTTATTTTATCTTCTATACTTATTTCTTGTATTGCATCTTGATACATTTTATATCCATTTCCTACAAATAGCAACGCTATACTTGTTATTATCAATGTTATAAAAAATACTATTTTTAAAAATTTCTTCATCTTTACCACCTCTTTTACTACTTTTTATTCCTTTTTTTCTTTCCATTTTTTATAAATTATTTCAATAATTACTATTACGACTATTATTCCACCAACTCCTAATATTGGCAACCAAAAGCTGTTCTTACTTTCTCTGGTAATTCATTTGCTTGTACTTCTTTCCACGAATGAACTCCAAAAGTTCTTACTTCCAACATTAGAAAAGCTGCTTCTCTTAGTTCTCTACTTGTTTTAAATTTTATCTCTTTTTTATTACCATTTTCATTGTAACAATCTAAAGTATATTCATACTTCATCTCATCTGTTGCCGAAATACTTTGTATTTTAGTATTATCTATTTGAGTATAACCATCTTAATCTCCTCCTACTCTGCTATAATATCAATATTCCCCTTAAAATCATCTAATTTTATAGTTAAGTAATAACTAACTCCGCTAACATATACATTATCTTCATATTCTCCTGTATCATTTATTAAAGTATTTTCATTGTTTCCTAGTTTAGCAATTATATTGATATTACCACTTTCTTTTTCAATTTTAATTTTTAGTTTTATATGATCTCCATTTTTTCTTGAAATAGCAGTTCCTCCAAATATTGTTTCTTCACCTGAATAGTTATCATAATTGGCTATATATGTTCCAACATATTTATCTACTCCATATTTTCTTTTGCCTTTTAATTTCCAATTACTTGTTAAACCTGCTGTATCAAAACTTTGAATAAATGAATCATAAGTGTTTATTATTTTGTCTTTTGGATTTTCTCCCGCTCCTATATTAAAAATTGTAATCCATACTATTACTACTAATGCTATAATTCCTAAAAATATCATTTTAAAGATTCCAAACATATCTATTCCTCCTTAATGATATTTTTACTTCCAAAGTAGGTAGCCAAGAAATATGCTCCATAGATTACACCTATAACAACTACTGTTACTACTGCTGATGGCAATAAGTCCTTTTCACTTGCTAAACCTGACATCATTTTTACTGCAAATTGTATTCCAAATAT
>CANPHV010000025.1 GCA_947573965.1 uncultured Clostridium sp. | reverse complement strand
GATCTAAGAGTGGATTAAGAAGAGCAGATGGTTCATATATAAAATTTGATGAAAACGCAGCTGTTATTATTAAAGAAGATGGAACTCCAAAAGGAACTCGTATCTTTGGACCAGTTGCAAGAGAATTAAGAGAGAAGGAGTATATGAAAATATTGTCATTAGCTCCAGAAGTTCTATAAAACAAATTATAATCAGCATCTTGCACATTTTTGAGTTAGCTGTGTTTAGTGAAATGAGGGCAAATGAATATAAAATTCATTTGCATACTGATACTGTAACAGCTAAAGCTTAACAGTATCAGCAAAATGCACAATATACTAATTCTAATTCGTTTTATAACAGAGAACAAAAATAAAAACTAAGAAAAGGAGGAAATTCCTAAATGAGAATCAAAAAAGGTGATAATGTTCAAGTTTTATCAGGAAATGACAAAGGTAAAACAGGAGAAGTGTTACAAATCAACCCAAAAACTGATAAAATCATTGTAAAAGGTATAAATGTTAGAAAAAAACATGTGAAAGCCAGAAGACAAGGAGAAGAAAGCGGAATCATAGCAATTGAATGTGCTATACCAAGTTCAAAAGTAAATGTAGTATGTTCAAAATGTGGTAAAGCTACAAAAGTTGGATATCAAATAGAAAAAGACCAAAAAGTACGTATTTGTAAAAAATGCGGTGCAACCATAAAATAGAAGAAAGAAAGGAGGATTCGTTGATTATGGAAAAATTAAGAGAACAATATGAAAAGGAAGTAATCCCAGCATTAATGAAAAAATTTGAATATAAATCAGTGATGCAAGTACCAAAACTTGATAAAATAGTAATTAATATAGGATTAGGAGATTTAAAAGAAAATCCAAAAGCATTAGAAAATGCGATGAATGATTTAATGCAAATAACAGGTCAAAAACCAGTTATTACAAAAGCCAAAAAATCAATTGCAGCATTTAAGTTAAGAGAAGGTGTTAACATAGGATGTAAAGTAACATTAAGAGCAGACAAAATGTATGACTTTGCTTACAAATTATTCAATGTAGCCCTTCCAAGAGTAAGAGATTTTAGAGGAGTATCAACAAACTCTTTTGACGGTAGAGGAAATTACTCTATGGGAGTAAAAGAACAATTAATATTCCCTGAAATTGAATATGACAAAGTTGATAAATTAAGAGGTATGGATATTATCTTTGTAACAACTTCTAAAACAGATGAGGAAGCAAAAGAATTGTTACAAGCGTTAGGTATGCCATTTAAGTCAGCCAATTAAGTCGGCTGTGTGAAGCAAAGCGAGCAACAGATGACTTACGCAATTGAGCAAAAGTGAGATTGTGAACCTTAAGAAAGGAGTATTACTATGGCTAAAAAGTCAATGAAGATTAAACAAGCTAGACCACAAAAATATAGTACAAGAGAATATAATAGATGTAAATTATGTGGAAGACCTCATAGCTATATTAGAAAATATGGTATTTGCCGTGTTTGTTTTAGAGAGTTAGCTCATAAGGGAGAGATTCCGGGAGTTAAGAAGGCTAGCTGGTAAAAATTTTGATAAAATTAATCATCTTGCACATTTTCAATAATTTAATCAGATTTCGACGTACCAATGTACGCCTTCAACCTGCTTAAATTATCAAAAATGCACAATATAATCAATTTTATCAAAATTTGAGAAATTACAAAAATAGAATTTGTATAAAAGGTAAATGCAAATGGGGAAAACCCTTATAAAAAGAAGAAAAGGAGGTAAGTAATTAATGAACATTACAGATCCAATAGCAGATATGTTAACAAGAATTAGAAATGCGAATAGTTCAAAACATAAAACAGTAGATATACCTAGCTCTAACATGAAACTAGGAATTGCTGAAATTTTATTTAAAGAAGGATATATTAAATCTTTTGAAGAAATTAAAGATGATACACAAGGAATTATTAGAGTTACCTTAAAATATGACGAAAAAGGAACTAGAGTAATTGATGGTTTAAAAAGAATTAGTAAACCAGGTTTAAGAGTGTATGCATCAAAAGAAGAATTACCAAAGGTATTAAATGGATTAGGAATTGCTATCATTTCTACATCAAAAGGACTAAAAACAGATAAAGAAGCTAGAGAATTAGGTGTTGGTGGAGAAGTATTAGCTTATGTATGGTAAGTCAGCTGTGTGAAGCAAACTACATATAACTTATGCAATTAAGAGAATCAAGATTGTAATCATTAAAAAAGGAGGGAAAATAATGTCAAGAATAGGAAATAAACCTATCACAGTACCATCAGAAGTACAAGTGAAAATAGAGGGACAAAATATTACTGTAACAGGACCAAAAGGTACATTAGCAAGAGAAATACATAAAAATATTTCTGTTAAAATGGAAGATAATATCATCACAGTTACTAGAAAAAATGATGAACCAGCTAACAGAAGCTTACATGGTTTAACTAGGACATTAATCAATAATATGATTGTTGGGGTAACAAGTGCCTATAGCAAAGAATTACAAATTAATGGCGTTGGATATAGAGTAGCAAAACAAGGAAATAACTTAAATTTAACTTTGGGTTACTCACATCCAGTTATTTTTGAAGCACCAGCTGGAATTACTTTTGATGTTCCAAATGCCAATACTATTATTGTAAATGGAATTGATAAAGAGTTAGTTGGTCAAACAGCAGCAGTTATTAGAACCAAAAGACCACCAGAAGTGTATAGAGGAAAAGGTATTAAATATGCTGATGAGGTTATTAGACGTAAGGAAGGTAAGACTGGAAAATAAACTAAATTTAATTGAAAGCAAATGAATATAAAATTCATTTGCATACTGATACTGTAACAGCTAAAGCTTAACAGTATCAGCAAAATGCACAATATATCAATTTTGATTTGAATTATGAATCAATTGTAAAAACTCAATTTTTAGAAAGGAGTAAGGAAATGGTTAAAAAGACAGATAGAAAAATGGAAAGAACGAGAAGACACATTCGTGTAAGAAGAAAGATATCTGGAACACTAGAAAGACCAAGATTATGTGTATATAGAAGTAATACGAATTTATATGTACAAATTATCGATGATGTTGCAGGAAATACATTAGTATCAGCTTCAACATTAGATAAGGAAATCAAAACAAAACATGCTAATAAAGAAGCAGCTAAAGAATTAGGTACTTTAATTGCTAAAAAAGCAGCCGATAAAAAAATTGAAACAGTTGTTTTTGACCGTGGTGGCTACATTTATCATGGAGTTGTTAAAGAATTAGCAGAAGCAGCAAGAGAAGGTGGACTTAAGTTCTAAAAATAAATATCAGAAATTAAGATAGGGTAAACACTTATGGATAAATAAAGTGTCCCTTGACAAAAACAAGAAAAGGAGGATTAACAAAAACCTATGGAAGAGAAAAATGAATTAAAAGAAAAAGTTGTAGCTATTAATAGAGTTGCTAAAGTTGTTAAAGGTGGTAGAACTTTTAGATTTAGTGCTGTAGTAGTAGTAGGAGACGAAAATGGTCATGTAGGTGTAGGAAATGGTAAAGCAGCAGAAGTTCCAGATGCTATTAAAAAAGCAATCCAAGAAGCAAAGAAAAACTTAGTGGAAGTGCCAATTGTTGATACAACAGTACCTCATGAATATATTGGAACTTTTGGAAGTGCCAAAGTTATGTTAAAACCAGCAGTAGTAGGTACAGGAATTATTGCAGGAGGAAGCGTAAGACCAGTAATGGAACTTGCAGGTTATAAAAATATTAGAACAAAAGTTATTGGAACCAACAATCCAAGAAACGTTGTTCATGCTACAATCGAAGGATTAAAAGCAATGCAAACAGTAGAACAAGTGGCTAAAAAAAGAGGTAAAAAAGTAGAAGATATTTTATAAAATGAATAAATCAAAAAAGAGGAGGTGCGAAGTACACAATGAAAATAGAAGAATTAAAACCAGCGGTAAAAAAAGTAAAAAGAAATAGAGTAGGACGCGGAATGGCTTCTGGAAATGGTAAAACATCTGGAAGAGGACATAAAGGTCAAAAAGCAAGAAGTGGTGGAGGCGTAAGACGTGGTTTTGAAGGTGGTCAAACACCATTATACAGACGTCTACCAAAAAGAGGTTTCACTAACATTCATGCAAAAACTTATACAGAAGTAACCTTAAAAATGTTAAATAAATCAAAAGCAACAGACGTTACTGCTGAAAGTCTATTAGAAGAAGGAATCATTGGAAAAATCAATGATGGAATCGTAGTTTTAGCAACAGGAAAATTAGAGAAAAAATTAAATGTTAAAGCCAAAAGATTTACAGCAAAAGCCAAAGAAGAAATCGAAGCTTTAGGCGGAAAGGCTGAGGTGATTTAGTTGTTTAAAACAATCAAAAACGCATTAAAAACACCAGAAGTAAGAAAACGTTTGTTATATACACTAATCTTAATTGTTGTATTTAGATTAGGTTGTTATATTACAGTACCAGGTGTTGATAACATAGCATTGAACGAAGCAATGGGAGAAAGCAATGGATTAGCAGGTTTGATTGATATGATTTCCGGAGGAGCTTTCTCAAGATTTTCTGTTTTTGCTATGTCAATTAGCCCATATATCACAGCTTCAATTGTTATCCAATTATTAGCTATGATTATACCATCTTTGGAGAAATTAACCAAAGAAGGGGGAGAAGCAGGAAGACAAAAAATAAACAAATATACCAAAATGTTAACTATTGTATTAGCCTTAGTAGAAGCAGTTGGAGTATATTTGTCTTATAAATCATCTGGAATATTCGTAGACCAAACTTTCTTAACAGGAGCCTTAGTAGTAACTGGATTAGTTGCAGGAACTTCTGTTCTTATGTGGCTAGGAGACCAAATTACAAATAAAGGAATTGGAAATGGAATTTCATTATTAATCTTCATTGGTATTATCTCAAGATTACCAAGTGGACTTACCAAATTATGGAGTTTTATAATGACAGAAGCAGGATTTAGCACAACTGGTTTATTAACAGCAATTGGTATTGTAATTGGAGCTTTGATTTTAGTTGCAGGTGTTGTATTTGTACAACAAGCAGAAAGAAGAGTACCAGTACAATATTCGAAAAAAGTAGTAGGAAGAAAAATGGTAGGAGCACAAAGTACGCACATTCCATTAAAACTTGCTATGGCAGGTGTAATGCCAGTTATCTTTGCGTCATCATTTATGACATTTCCAGCTATGATTATTCAAATTTTTGTACCAGATATAGCAAATCAAACAGGATTTTTAGCAGGTTTATACAATTTCTCAATTGCAACTTCTACATCTAATGTAGGAATTGGATATTCCATTGCTAATGCAATTGTTTATTTACTATTAATCGTAGGATTTACCTTTTTCTATACTTATGCTACTTTCAATCCAGCAGAAGTATCTAATAATATCAAGAAAAATGGTGGATTTATACCAGGAATTAGAGCTGGTAAACCAACAACAGAATATTTATCTTCTATCATATCAAAATTAACAGCATTTGGAGGAATATTCTTATCTATTATTGCAATTCTACCAATGTTATTAAGATTTACAAACCTAAATATTGCTTTTGGTGGAACATCAATCTTAATCGTTGTAGGTGTTGCATTAGAAACAGTTCAACAATTAGAATCTCAATTAGCTATGAGACACTATAAGGGATTCTTAGAATAATTCATAGAAAAACCGTACTATTTAGATAGCACGGCTTTTTTATATTCTTGTTTTTTATATTGTAGAAAATGTCGAAAATTGCGATGGAAAGTAATTGCAATTTTTGACATTTTATGGTTTAATAGACGTATGCAATTTGTTTTGGATATTGCATATAATCAATTTTATCAACTGATTTTTAAAAAGAATTTGAATTTTAATGTTTTAAATCTTAAAATCAATAAAATTTTCCAAGCCAAAAATATTTATATATTGTTATTCATGAAATTTTTATCTTTATTATCATTCAAAAATTTTAAAATCGATATTCAATTCAAAAAGCAAAAAAAAGTAAAAATTTACACAAAAGTTCTTGCCAAAAGCAGAATTTTTGTGTAAAATGGAAAGGAGAAATATGGTAGAGAAAAAGTTACCACTCACAAAAGTAGCAGTACAAGCAGAGGTTGCATTAGAAAAACAATTAGAACAAAACAAATTAGGGAGATTAGACATTTTAGCTATTTTGAATGATGAGACGATTGTCAACATAGAAATTCAAGTCCTAAATCCCAATAATTTTATTGAGAGAACCTTGTACTATTGGTCTGGAAATTATTATAACAATTTAACAGCAGGAGAAGATTACAAGAAGGTGAAAAAGACAATTGCTATTAATATTTTAGACTATGAACAATTTGAAGAAGGACCATTTCATGAAATAGCTAGATTAAAAAGGGATTATCAAAATAAGATTTTGACAGATAGACTAGAAATTCATTTTATCCAGATACCAAAGTTTAAAAAAGAAGAAAGAGGCATCCAAACAAAAATGGAGCAATGGATGCAGTTTATCAGTCAAAGCAATCCAAAGGGGGTAGAATTGGCGATGAAAGAGAACAAAGAAATCAAAAAAGCGAATGACGAGTACGAATATTTGACAGGAGAAGCCGAGGAAAGAAGACTCGCTTTTCTAAGAGATAAAGCAATTCGAGACGAAAAGAGCATGCGAGAGGCAGGAAGAGAAGAAGGAAAGCAAGAAGGAAGAGAAGAGGGGGAAAGAAAAAAACAAATAGAAATTGCAAAAGAACTTTTAAAAATGGGAATGAAAATAGAAGAGATAGAAAGAGCAACTAAACTTACTAAAGAACAAATCGAAAAAATAATAAAATAATATTAGAAAATAGATATCATAGGGAATGGTATCTATTTTTAGTCAAAAAAACTTGCTATTTTCTAGTTTATGTAGTACAATATGGTTTGTTAAAAATAGAGAAAAGGGAGAGATTTATTATGGTAATTATCATGTTAGGAGCACAAGGAACAGGAAAAGGAACAATCGCAGGAATGATAAGCGAAAAAACAAATTGGCCACAAATATCAACAGGAGATATTTTTAGAAAAAATATTAGTGAAAAAACAGAATTAGGGGTACAAGCAGATCAATATATAGCAAAAGGAGAATTAGTGCCAGACGAAATAACTGTACCAATGGTAGTTGATAGACTAAATCAAGAAGATGCCAAAGCAGGAGCTATTTTAGATGGTTTTCCAAGAACTACGGCGCAAGCAGAAAAATTAGATGAAATTTTAGCAGAATTAGGAAAAAAAGTAGACTTAGTTATTAACCTATCAACCCCAAAAGAAGAACTAATTGATAGAATGTTAACAAGAAGAGTATGTAGCAATCAAGAATGTAAAACAACCTATAACATTAAATTAAATCCACCAAAAGTAGAAGGCGTTTGTGATAAATGTGGAGCAGCTTTAAAACAAAGAGAAGATGACTCAAATCCAGAAGCCATCAATAGAAGATTAGAAATCTATGAAGAACAAACCAGCCCATTAGTAGAATATTATGACAAAAAAGGTGTATTAAGAACAGAAACCGTTAGTATGGCTATCAACAGGATGGGAAAAGATGTAGCTGAAGATATCATTAGAGATATTAAAAAAGAAATTTAAAATTATCATAATACTAAGATTTTCTGATTGGTTTGTTCTATAAAGTACAATTTTTACGAAAGAGAATATTAAATTAAAATAGCAAAAAGGGGCTTAAATATGGATATAAATGCTTTAGAAAATGAAGATGGAGAAATGGTACCAAAGATAGAAGATAACAAAGAAAAAGGGACAGAAAAGCCAAAAAGAAGTAAAGAAGAACTTGCAAAAGCTTGTAGAGATTATTATAAGTGGCTAGCAGAGGTTTGCCCATTAGAAGAGTTTGAACTTAAGGGGAAAAATGGAGAGGTATTAAACTTTTATCGTGGAAATATTTATATGGATGAACCAGAGAGGAAATGCTATTGGTTAAGAGATAAAGAATATAAACACGTGAAAGAAAAACAAACACAACAGCAGTTGTTAGGGGAAGAATGGACAGAAGATATAAATAAAACCTTTGAGCCCAAAGCATTTATTAGTATAAACACAGAGAAAAAATGGTTTAATTTTGGAACTGAGTGGGACCATCAGAGAAAAGGCTATGGTAGAGCAATTTATGATAATTATCTAAATATTTTAGAAATGTTAGGTGTAGAAGATAAAGAGCAATATCAATTAAGAGTGTATGGGAATCCTGATCATGAATTTTTTCAAGGAATGCAAACAGAACAGTTAATCGCAAAAACTGAGGAAGAGCCAGATTTAGAAAAAGGAAAACAAATGTTGGGAGAATTTGCTAAATATCCATATAAAATGGGATTTAGGGACTTGAATTCTGTTATTCAATATGCAATAAAATCAGGTATTCCTAAAGAAGAGATTACAAAAGCGATAAATGAAAATGGGTTTCATATAAGCTATGGTACGATTAACAGAAGACCTAAGTTTGAAAGAGAAGACCTTGAACAGTTTAAATCATTTAATATTACAGGACTTAAAGCTACTGCTATGCATCAACATTTTATAAAGAATAGAAGTTTTGGTTTTATAAGACTTTTAGGCGAGATAGAGACTCAAGATGCCTCCTTAGAATTTAGAAATATTTTAGAAGAAGTAAAAAAAGATTATGAACAAAGAAAAATAGAGGAAAGATGGATACCAGATAATTTAAAAGAATTTGGTGAACTAGAACATATTATTTTAGATTGGGATGAGGTAGGCTTACTATTAAAAAATGTTAACCCAGAGATAAAACAAATTGTAAAAAGACAAGCAATCAATAGATTTGATGAATTCGACCCAAAACATGAACAAGAATGGAGAAGTACATATAATATTGATGATATGGATATTAATTCACGTAATACTTTTAAAATGTTAAGTCAAGCAGGAATGATGGATAAAGAGGCATATATTGAATTATATCAAAAAGCACTAAACCGAAATTATAATCTAAAAGAATTTAATTATGTAATTGCTCCATTTATTGATGAAGAAGAAAAAAGATTAGCAAAAGAAGAAATCGCACAAAATGTATATTATCCAGCTCCAAAGAAAGATTGGCAATTTTCACAGTTTGAAACTAAAAAAAGAAGACAAAATCATAGTTGGAAAGTTTCTATTCCACAAGAAATTAGAGAAATAGAAGATGTGAGAGCATTAATAAAATCAGAAATTTTAAGGCAAGGAGTAGCGAAAAGAACAAAGATAAAAACAACGATGACGGGAAAAGATGAAAAAGGAAAAACTATTGTAGTTGATAATTTGAAAGATTGGATGTTTGGCGTTCCTGGTGCACATGGAAATTTAAGAATAACAAAAGGAAATACAGCAGTAGTATTACCACCACAAACACCAAAATTTGCCGTAGAAGTAATAGAGCAAACTTTTAGAAAATTTATAAATCCAGACTATGGAGAAAGATAACTTTATACTACATTGAGAAACTTAAGAGTATACTAAAGGTTTTCGATTAGTTCATAAAAGTGTAAAGATAAAGGAGACGAATTAAAGTGGTAACCATTAAGTCAAAAAAAGAAATTGAATTAATGAAAGAAGTATGCAAAGTAGTAGCGCTTGTGTACCAAGAATTAGAAGAAAAAATAAAACCAGGAATGTCAACATGGGAATTAGACCAAATAGCCGAAAATAAAATGAGAAGTTTAGGAGCCATTCCAGCAGAAAAAGGATATGATATTGGAATAAGAGGAATACCACCTTTTCCTGCTTCTATCTGTGTATCTATCAATGATGAAGTGATTCATGGAATACCTTCGAAGCAAAGAATACTAAAAGAGGGAGACGTAGTAAGCATTGATACGGTGGCTTTGAAAAATGGGTATAATGGTGATGCAGCTAGAACTTTTATAATAGGGAAAGCTTCCAAAGATGCTGCTAGATTAGTAGAAGTAACAAAGCAAGCATTTTTTGAAGGAATAAAATATGCTAAAGCAGGAAATCGAATTGGAGATGTTTGTCATGCCATTGGAGAATATGTCCATTCGCAAGGCTATTCTGTGGTAAGAGAATTTCAAGGTCATGGAATTGGAAAAGAAATGCATGAGGACCCAGGGATTCCAAACTTCGGAAAAGCGGGAAGAGGAATTCGACTAGAACCAGGTATGACACTTGCTATAGAACCGATGGTAATAGCAGGGAAACCTAATATTTTAGAGTTGGAAGATGGCTGGACAATTGTCACAGAAGATGGTAGTTTAGCAGCTCATTATGAAAATACAATATTAATTACAGAAAAACAGCCAGAAATATTGACAATACTTTAAATTTGGTGTATAATACAATAGTTAAAAAGCAAAATAGCGATATTTTGCTCTAAAATCAGTGTTAAAAGCTCTTTAAGGAGGGAAAAAAATTGGCAAAAGAAGATGTGATTGAAGTAGAAGGAACGGTTGTAGAAGCGTTACCAAATACAAATTTCAAAGTAGAACTTGAAAATGGACATCAAATATTAGCCCATATATCTGGAAAACTAAGAATGAACTACATTAAGATTTTACCAGGAGATAAGGTTAAAGTAGAATTATCACCATATGATTTAACAAGAGGAAGAATTACTTGGAGAGCGAAATAAAAAAGTTAAAAATTAACCCAAATATTATTAAATATTCAGGAGGTGCAAAAAATGAAAGTAAGACCATCAGTAAAGAAAATTTGTGACAAATGCAAAATCATAAAAAGAAAAGGTGTGATTAGAGTTATTTGTGAAAACCCTAAACACAAACAAAGACAAGGTTAATCCTTATATTCGTTCATAACACAAATTAGGTAGCGGCTGTGAGCCCTTGTAAAATGGGGGTTACATATCAAATTTGTGTTTATATATATGTCTTAAAACTTTAAAGAGACTGGGGTAAACACCAGTAGCATTTCACCTTTAATGATTTTAGGACAAACAAAATATACAAAAAATTATATTTGGAGGTGCAAAAAAATATGGCTCGTATAGCAGGAGTAGATTTACCAAAGGAAAAAAGAGTAGAAATAGGACTAACATACATCTATGGAATAGGAGTATCAAGTTCTAGAAAAATTCTTGCAAAAGCTGGAATTAATCCAGACACTAGAATTAAAGATTTAACAGATGACCAAGTAAACGACATTAGAAAAGTAATGGACGAATCTTATACCGTTGAAGGTGATTTAAGAAGAGAAGTTGCTCTTAATATCAAAAGACTTACAGAAATTGGATGTTATAGAGGATTAAGACATAGAAGAGGTCTTCCCGTTAGAGGTCAAAGAACTAAAACCAATGCTAGAACCAGAAAAGGTCCTAGAAAGCTTGTTAGCAAAAGCAAAAAATAATAAAAATGATGATAAGCAATAGACTAAAAATCATGAATAAAAAGATATTCAGAATAAAATTTTGAATAAGGAGGAAAAAAGCAAAATGGCTAAAAATGTAACAACAAAAAAAGTAGCTAGAAGAAATAGAAAAAACATCGAAAAAGGAGCAGCTCATATTCATTCTAGTTTTAATAATACAATCGTTACAATTACAGATACACAAGGAAATGCAATCGCATGGGGAAGTGCTGGAGAATTAGGATTTAAAGGTTCTAGAAAAAGCACACCATATGCAGCAGGTCAAGTTGCTGAAACAGCTGCTAAAGCTGCTATGGAACATGGATTAAAATCAGTAGAAGTATTTGTAAAAGGACCTGGTTCAGGTAGAGAAGCAGCAATCCGTGCGCTTCAAACAGCTGGTCTTGAATTAAGTAGTATTAAGGATGTAACACCAATACCACATAATGGATGTAGACCACCAAAAAGAAGAAGAGTTTAAGAAACAAGAATAATACAACTAGCGCAAGCTTAAGTTGTATACCTTAAAGAAATGAAAGGAGTAAAAAAATGGCAAGATATAAAGACGAACAATGTCGTAGATGCCGTAGAGAAGGACAAAAATTGTTCTTAAAAGGTGAAAGATGCTATACAGACAAATGTAGTATTTCTAGAAGAAACTATGCACCAGGACAACATGGTCAAAAAAGAGCAAAACTTTCTGAATACGGAACACAATTAAGAGAAAAACAAAAAACAAAAGCATATTATGGAGTAGGAGAAAAGCAATTTAGAAAATACTTTGAAATGGCTTCTAACAAAAAAGGAGTAACAGGTGAAAACTTATTACAAATATTAGAAAGTAGATTAGACAATGTTGTTTATAGATTAGGATTTGGTACATCCAGAGCACAAGCAAGACAATTTGTAAACCATGCACAATTCGAAGTAAATGGTAAAAAAGTTGATATTCCATCTTATTTAGTAAAAGCGGGAGATGTCATTACAGTAAGAGAAAGCAAAAAAGGAAACGCTACTATCAAAATAAATGTAGAAGAATCAAGCAAGAGACCAATACCAGCATGGTTAGAAAAAGACAATGAAAAATTAACTGGTAAAGTCATCAAATTAGCGTCTAGAGAAGACATAGATATTCCAATCGAAGAACATTTAATAGTAGAGCTTTACTCAAAATAATAACGGTAGGAAGTAAAAGAAAAGAAGGTTTCAGCAAAACTTTAAAAATTTTACTAGAAAAGCCGATAAAGTTTTTAAAAAGTTTAGAGAAAGAGTTCTCTAAAATTTAGGAGGTAAGAATGATAGAATTTGAAAAGCCAAATATTGAATGTCTAGAGGTAAATGATACAAATAATTATGCAAAATTTGTATGCGAACCATTAGAAAGAGGTTATGGAGTAACAATAGGAAATTCTCTAAGAAGAATTTTGCTTTCATCACTTCCAGGTTGTAGTATAACAGGCGTAAAAATAGATGGAGTATTGCATGAATTTTCTACAATACCAAACATTGTAGAGGACGTACCTGAAATTATTGTTAACTTAAAAAATGTTAGACTAAAATTCGAAGAAAACGAAGAAAAAGTTTTAAGAATTGACGTCAAAGGAGAAGGAGAAGTAACCGCAGGAGATATCATCACAGATGGAACTGTAGAAATCTTAAATCCAGAATTACATATCGCTACCATTTCAGAAGGTGGAAGCCTAAAAATGGAAATGACAGCAGACAGAGGAAGAGGATATAACTCAGCAGAAAAAAATAAAAAACCAAATCAAGATATATCAGTACTTCCAATCGATTCTATCTATACACCAGTAAAAAAAGTTAACTATCAAGTAGAAAATACAAGAGTAGGGCAAATGGTAGACTATGATAAATTAGTCATTGAAGTATGGACAGACGGAAGCTTAAAAGCACATGAAGCATTAAGCTTAGCAGCAAAAGTAATGACAGGACATTTAGAACTATTCATTGATTTATCAGAAGCAACCAAGAATACTCAAGTCATGATTGAAAAAGAAGAATCAAAGAAAGAAAAAGTATTAGAAATGTCAATTGAAGAATTAGAATTATCTGTCAGGTCTTTCAACTGCTTAAAAAGAGCAGGAATAGCAACTGTTGAAGACTTAACAAATAAATCTGAAACCGAAATGATGAAAGTAAGAAATTTAGGTAAAAAATCATTTGATGAAGTAACCATCAAATTACGTTCATTAGGATTAGACTTTGCCTCAGAAGATGAGTAATAAAGTAGAAATTACAGATTAAAGATTTAAATTAAAGGAAGGTGAAAAAATTGGCTACAAATAGAAAGCTAGGAAGAACAACAGATATAAGAATGGCAATGTTAAAAACATTAACAACAGATTTAATCATGCATGGAAAAGTAGAAACAACGCTATCTAGAGCAAAAGAAGTAAAAGCCATTGCAGACAGCATCATTTCACTTGCTATCAAAGAAAAAGACAATTTCGAAATGGTAGAAGTAAAAGTAATCAAAGCTAAGTTAGATGCAAAAGGAAACAAAGAAACCGAATTAGTAAAAAGCAAAAATGGCAAAGAATACTTAAAAGTAGTAAAAGAAGAAACTACAGAAAAAAGACAAAAAGATATGCCAAGCAGATTAAATGCAAGAAGAAAAATAATGAGAAAAGTAAACAAAGTAAAAGACAGCGAAGGAAATAATATTGATTTACCATCAAAATTATTCAATGAAATCGCTCCAAAATACGCAGGTAAAAACGTAGGAGGATACACACGTATCATCAAAGCAGGACCAAGACGTGGAGACGGAGCAGAAGTTGCAATTTTACAACTTATATAAATTCTTATATAAATTGTAAATTGCAGTAGCTCAATTTATTAAAAATAAAAAGAACCACCAAAAAACTGGTGGCTTTTTTTGAGTCTTTTTGGGACTTTTTGGGACTTTTTGGGACAGGCACCAAGTGACCATTTGGGACTTTTTGGGACAGGCACTAAGTGACCATTTTGATTGATTGAGGATAAACTATTTAATCACTAATTTAGTAAATATACATATAATAGAATCATAGGAGGCTAGAACAATGGAATTTATCATAAATACCATTTTTTGGACACTTGCCATCTATGGTTTTTTTGAAATTGTTAAAACAATTATTAACTTATTTACATACACAAATTTTCAATCAGATGGGATTTATTTAATTATAGCGGTTAAAAATCAAGAGGAAAAAATAGAAGGATTTTTACGCTCAAGCCTGTTTAAAATATTGTATGGAAAAGAAGACTATTTGAAAAATATCATAGTTGCAGATTTGAAATCAGAAGATAGAACTAAAGAAATAGCAAAAAAAATGGAATCTGAATATGAATGCTTAAAAGTAACCACTTGGAAAGAATGTATAGACATCATAGATAATGTAAATGAAACTTAACTTGTCCCCAATCAATCAAAATGGTCACTTACTGCCTGTCCCAAAAAGTCCCAAGTGGTCACTTAGTGCCTGTCCCAAAAAGTCCCAAATGGTCACTTGGTGCCTGTCCCAAAAAGACCCCAAAAGACCCCAAAAAACCCAAGAAAGACCTAAATTACTACTTGAAAAGAGATGAATTCTGTGATAAACTTGTAGTTACAAAAAGGAGAGTGTAAATGGAAATTACAGGAGAAATACAAGCCATTATTTATAAGAATGAAGTTAATAGTTATACAATTGCAGAGTTTGAGTCAGAGGAAGAGACAACGACGGTAGTAGGATATTTGCCATTTGTTCATGAAGGGGATACTTTGAAAGTAATAGGAAAGTTTGTTGAACATAAGGAGTATGGAAGACAATTTAAGGTTGATACTTTTGAGAAGATGATGCCCCAAACATTAGAGGCGCTAGAGAGATATTTAGCAAATGGGAATATTAAGGGCATAGGAGAGGCAATGGCAAAACGAATTGTGAAGAAGTTTGGAGAAGAAACAATTCATGTTTTTAAGTATGAACCTAAGAGGTTAGCAGAAGTCAAAGGGATTTCTGGGAATAGAGCTAGCGAGATAGCAGAGGAGTTTATGCAAAATTGGGAGGTTTGGCAGATTGTAGGTTTTTTGGAGCGATTTGGGATTGGTGCAGAACACGCTAAAAAAGTTTTTGACTTGTTAGGAACGAATGCGATTGAACAGATGGAAGCAAACCCATATTTATTAATTGATATTGCAAGAGGAGTGGATTTTAAACAAGTTGACAAAATGGCACTAAATTTAGGCATGAACTATGACAATGATAAAAGAGTCACAAGTGGGATTAAATATGCATTAATTAGAAGTACTTATAATGGACATACCTGTGTAT
The DNA here is from genome assembly GCA_947573965.1 of uncultured Clostridium sp. Lineage (GTDB taxonomy): Bacteria > Bacillota > Clostridia > TANB77 > CAG-508 > CAG-269. Next base: position 2,711 of record CANPHV010000025.1, on the reverse strand, counting down.
TAAAAGATAATCTGATGGAATTTGTAATCAATCTTTTGGACGTGTCTACGGAAAATGTAGAAAATAGTTTGGTTAACTTAAATGTAAAAAATGAAATTGTAATAGAAGATAGAGAGGGAGAAGAATTTGTTTATTTGAATAGCTTTTTCAATAACGAAGCTGAGATTGCTATTAGAATAGACCGTTTGCAGTTAGCTAAAAACATAAAACAAGTAGCTAACATAGAAAAAGAACTTAAAAAATTAGAAGAAACAGCAAAGATGGAACTATCAGAAAAACAAAAAGAGGCAGTAAAATTAATCAATGATAATAATGTAACAATTATTACAGGAGGACCAGGTACAGGAAAGACAACTATCATTAAAACTATTATTGATATTTATGAAGGAAAAGGAAAAAAAGTGGTACTTTGTGCACCAACAGGAAGGGCTGCTAAGCGAATGACAGAAACCACAGGGAAAGAAGCATCTACCTTACATCGATTGTTAGAAATAGGAAAATTTGATGAAGATAGCTTATATAAAAATACATCTAATTATGAGGGAGCGCCAATTGATGGAGACCTAATCATTGTAGATGAAATGTCGATGGTAGACATGTTTTTAATGAATTACTTATTAAAATGTATTTATCAAGGAACCAAACTGGTATTAGTTGGTGACGAAGACCAATTGGCATCAGTTGGACCAGGTAGTGTTCTTAAAGATTTAATTCATTCCGAGCAGATTGCTACCATTCATTTAGACAAAATTTTTAGACAAGCAGCCAAAAGTAAAATAGTACTAAATGCCCATAGAGTAAACCAAGGAGAGAGATTCTTAAAAAAAGGAGAACACGCCTCAGAAGAAGAAATGCAAGAAGACTTCTTTTTTATTAAAGAAACGTATCAAGACAAAATGTTAGAAGAAGTACTTTCTTTATGCACAGGAAGATTGCAAAACTATGGAAATTATGATTTTTTTCAAAATATACAAGTATTATCACCAACGAAAAAAGGAGCTTTAGGAACGAAAGAATTAAACAAAGCCTTGCAAGAAAAGCTAAATCCAAATGTCCATAACTTATCAGAAAAAGCAAGCATGGGAGCTATCTTTAGAACTGGAGACAGAGTAATGCAAATAAAGAATAACTATGACATCTATTGGGAAAAAGAAATAGTAGGCAAAAAAGAGGTAGGAAGTGGCGTGTTCAATGGAGAAATAGGGACTATCACAGAAGTCAATGAAAGAGAAAAGCAAATAGAGATAACATTTGATGATGAAAAAGTGGCTTGTTATGAATTTTCAGATTTGGACCAAATTGAGCATAGCTATGCCATAACCATACACAAATCGCAACGGAAGCGAATTTGATGTAGTAATAATGGTACTTCCACCTACTTCTCCGATGTTACTTAACAGAAATTTATTATATACAGGAATTACAAGAGCTAAGAAACTATTGGTTATTGTAGGGATGGACAAAGTAGTTGATAGGATGATACAAAACGTTGAAATCAAGAAAAGGAACACAGGACTCGAGTTTAAAATGAGGCAGATGAGACACTAGGGACAGGTCTCACTTGTCTCATTTGTTTATTTGCCTCAGGACGGTTTTTTCACTTGTCTCATTTGTTCATTTTCCTCAGGATGGTTTTTTCACTTGTTTCATTTGTTATTTGACTCAGGACAGGTTTCATTTGTCGTTTATCTCATTTTCTTTGTTCTTTGGAGAATAAAAGAAGAAATTATTTTAGGGCACCTTGTAGGATTGTCAAAATTTGTAAAAAAATGCGATGAAAAAAATTGCAAAAGGTATCATTTAGTTGTATAATAAAAAATACGACATATGGTATTTACAAAAATTAAAAAGGAGGTGGGAGAAATTGCCAAGAATAAGTAGAAATTCATTAGAAAATATATTATGCCATCATATGGTACAAGGAATTAACAAAGAAGACATATTTAAAACAAAAGAAGATAAAATAAAATATTTAGAAATATTAGAAAAATATTATTTGAAATTCGAAATAAATATAATAGCATATTGTATTATGGATAACCATGCACATTTGCTAATGCATACAAACACAACTCAAAATATTAGCAATTTTATGAGACAAGTTAATTCAATTTATGCAATGGATTACAACAGAAAAAAGGATAGAGTCGGGTATGTATATCGAAATCGATTTAAATCAGTTCCAATTATGACAAGGGACCAGATGCATAAGTGTATTAAATACATTCACGTAAATCCCGTAAAGGCAGGGATAGTATCTAGTGAAGCAAAATACAACTATTCTTCTTATAATGATTATTTAAATCAAACAGGTTTTATAAATAATAAAATTTTAGAATTCGTTTTTAGTTCTTCAAAAAATTATATTGAAAAATTCCAAAAGATAAAATATGAAGATTTAAACTTAGAACAAGAAAGCATAAACATCAAAAAAATACTTGAAAATTTTTTAGCACAAGAGGGGATGAAAGCTTTAGAAATGAAGAAAAATAAAATACTAATTAATAAATTCATTTCCTATTTAAATTCCAACAGCTACAAATACACAAAAACTGAAATTGCTAAAGTATTACATATAAGCAGAGCCACGTTTTATAGACTAACCAGTAATTAAAAGTGAGACAAAAAAGACCTGTCCCTACTGTCTCATTACACCAAGAAAGACCAACTATAAAAAGTCAAGCATTTTTTGAAAAAAATTAAAAAAATTT
>CANPHV010000024.1 GCA_947573965.1 uncultured Clostridium sp. | reverse complement strand
TATTTTTTATTTTATCACGGAAGGATTTATTTACACAACTTTTTCTATACTCTCCACAAGTGCCAAAAGGGACGGACCTTTTTGGCACTTGTGAGTATTATTTTTTTAATTATTTGTGTTCTGGTTTTTCGAAGCAGTCTTTTTCATGTTCTTCGCACTTTTCACATTTGTCGCAATCATTGATAAAACAATCACATTTGTCACATTTATCACCTTTTAAGCAGGTTCCTTCATGATGACATTTTGCACAAATTTTGATTTTTTTGGTATCATTTACCCAAATTTGAAGAGCATATTCTTTTCCAGGACAAAGTGGTCCAAATACGAATTCTCCTTCTTTGTCAGTAAAGGTATGACCGATTGGTCTTCTTTCTTCTTTACCATGTTCGCAAACAACTTCCACTAATTTAACAACAGCATCTTTAACTGGTTCTTTAAAACAATTTTTTACAACTCCATAAATTACGTCACGATTGTCTTCTGGTAAAGTTATATCTAAGTCAAATTGTTTTCCTCCTGAAATTACACCGTCTACATCAAGAACTGGACAAAAAGGTTTTTTGTTATCCATTTCCATTTACTATCATTCCTTTCTTTTTTATAGCTTAGTAGCTACTTTATATATCATATGAAGGATAAAGTAGAAAGTTGAAGAAAAATGTCTATTTAATTTTTGATTTTTTGAAAAAAGTTAGAACCAAGAAAAAAATGTCTGGTATTTCAAAAAAAGTTTTAGTATAATAGAAAAAGAAAAATATAGGTAAAATGTGCTTTGAGAGGAATGAAATTAAAAATGAAAAAAAGAGCCATATATATAATAACTATAGAAATAATAGCTTTACTATTATTATACGTATTTATAAAATTAGAATATCAAAAATGGATACCATCTTGTTGGATATACAAAACCACAGGAATATTGTGCCCAGCATGTGGAGGAACCAGGTGTGTTGTATTTATGCTACAAGGTAAATGGATACAAGCCTTTTTTTCTCATATAATATTTTTTATAGGAATACTATATGCATTAGTTTTAAATGCTGTAGTTATCATTAATATAAATAAAGAAAAAAAGGTAGCCATTTGGTTGTATCCTAAATGGTGGTATGCTATTATTTTTGCAATTATGTGGGGGGGATATGCTATATTACGAAACATCATTTAAAATACATATAGCGAAAGATGTCGAATATTGCGATGAAAAGTGCTTTACAAAAGAGAAAAAATGTATTATTATAATTAGGAATTAAAATTGAATTCAAATTTTCATTCAGAATTTTTTTCGAAAAAATTAATTCGTAGCATTCTCAAAAAAGAAAAACAATCCAAAAAGAAGGGAGAGTGATAAGATAAGCAATTTAAGATATAGTACTTGGTATATTAATGCTTTAAGTCTAATATTTACCATCTTTATTATGACAGGCATAAATGCTAGTCATATCGATTTAAAATTTCCATCACAAAAAGCCATTTTAAAAGCAGGGTTTTCTGTGAACACAGAAAATCAAAAAAGTATAGTAACAACCAATAGCAAATTGATTACCAAAGAAGATAACAATTGGTATCTTGAAATTCCTAAAATTAATCTAAAGGCTCCTATTGAAGAAGGAACCACAAAGGAAGTCATGGACCAATTTATAGGGCACTTTGAAGAGAGCAAAACATGGATAGGAAATGTTTGTTTAGCAGCTCATAATAGAGGATATGAAAATAATTACTTTGCAGAAGTGAAACACTTAAAGCAAGGAGATAATATTTTCTATTTCTATCAAGGAGAGCAAAGAGAGTATGTTGTTGAAAAAAATAATATTATACAAGACACAGACTTAACCTGTTTAGAAGACACAGAAGAAAATAGCCTTACCCTCATTACTTGTGTAGAAAATGAACCAAATTACAGAAGGTGTGTTAAGGCAATTGAAAAGAGAGAATAAAAAGAAAAAAGGAGACGATATTTTGAAAAAGAAAAAAAGAATAATAAAAAAATTATTAATGATAATAGCAGTATTTATTATCAATGGATTAGGATTTATGAATGCCGTTTATGCCACTTCCATGGAGACAGCGAATTTATATTGCATTGGAGATTGTGGAAGTTTATTAAAATACAAAGGTGGCGTGGTCAAAGTTAGTTATGTGCAATATAGCCATAATGGGGTAGATTATCCAGCCTATTGTATGAACCCAAATAAACCAGGAGCAGAAACACAAAGTTATGATGTATCAGTACAAGAAGCGTTAAATGACGTTGGACTATGGAGGATAATTATTAATGGTTATCCATATAAGACAATTGAACAATTAGGGGTGGCAAGTAAAGAAGAAGCTTTTACAGCAACTAAGCATGCTGTATATTGCTATCTCTATGGAAATAATCCCAATAATTATGAAGGGATTGGAGAAGCAGGAGCACGAACGCTAAATGCAATGCATAAAATTATTCAAGATGCGAAGCAATCCAACGAAAGTAAAATGACCAGTACCATAGAAATTCAAAAAGTAGAAAACGAATGGAAACAAGATGAAATAGAAAAACAATATGTGTCAAAAGTTTTCAAAGTGACAGCCAATGCAGTTCTTAAGAAATATAAAATTAACATTACAGAAGAAAAACAAGAACTTGTACAAGGAATAAAAATAACGAATAGTCAAAACCAAGAAACCAATGAATTTATGCCAGAAGAGACCTTCAAGGTGTTAATCCCTATTAAAAGTATGGCAAAAGCAGGTAGCTTTAAATTGACAGTAGAAGGACAAGTGAAAACCAAACCAGTTTTATATGGAATAGCGCCGAATAACGCTTATCAAGATTATGCTTTAACAACAGCAAGCTTTGAAGATGGTGTAGGAGAAAAAAGGGATGAATATCCAGAAAACGAAACCAAGATAATTCTTATTAAAGAAGACGAAAAAACAAAAGAAAGATTAGAAGATACAGAGTTTGAGATATTAGATGAAAATAGGAAAGTAGTTTATTCAGCTTTAAAAACCGATAAAGAGGGAAAAATCGAGATAAAACACTTAGTTCCAGGGAAGTATTACATAAGAGAAACTAAGAGCAAAGAAGGATATTTACCATATGAAGAGTTAATTGAACTACAAGTTGCTTTGCATGAGCAATATACCATTACGGTAAACAACAATAAAGAAGAAAAACCAAAGATAGAAACGGAGAAAAAAATAAAAAGTAAAGAAGTAACTTCATCTACGATGAAAAAGCTTCCAGTTACTGGTATGTAAGAATGAGAGAGAATGAAAATAAGCATTCTCTCTCATCAACAGGAACTTAAAAATAAAACTTGACAATTAGGTTGAAAAATAGTAAAATGGAGGTGAAATAAAATTGAAAGTATTTACATATGCAGAATTTATTAAGTATCGACAATATGCTAACTATAGCAAGGGATTTGAACATGGACTTAGAGAGGAGGGGGAAGAATATCACTATGAACAAAATACAATATATCATCAACATGACAAGATATTTAGAGAAGTTTTAGAAGATAAAAGAGAAGTAGCAAGTCTAATTAACAAAGTTTTAAAATTAGAGAACAAAAAAGAGGCCCTGAAAGAAGATGACCTTGAAAGATGTAACGGTAAATTTGTTTCGAATAGCTTTAATTATGCAGAAGCGGATATGGTATATCGAAAAAAAGGAGAAGATATATTTTTCTTAATAGAGCATCAATCAACCATTGACTATTCTATGCCATATAGAATTTTAATGTATTGTTTAGAAATTTTAAAAAGAGCCATAGATATAACAAAAATAGGTAAAAGTTACTATAAAATTCCGATGGTATATCCTATCGTTATTTATACAGGAAAACGAAAATGGAATATAGAACAATGCATAGAAAAAAGACAACAAAAGATACCAGGTTGTAAACCAATTAGATTTTATGAATATGAAATTATAGATATTAATGATTATTCAGAACAACAATTATTAACGGACAAGAGTTTTCTATCCAAATTAATGTTACTAGAAAAATCACATACAAATGAAAAAATAATGGAAAGTTTTAGAAAAATTTTGCAAGAAGATTTAACCCCAAAAAACAAAGACCTTCTAAAGCGAATTGTTCTATATATTTTGCGTGAAGAAATAGGAAAGGAAGAAAAAGAACAATTATTGAAAGAACTAGTAGTGGTGAAAATAAAATGATAGTGGAACGTTTACGCCAGGCGATGCGTTATGAAATAAAGAATGAAGTTAGGAATGAAGTTAGGGATGAAGTTAGGGATGAAGTTAGGGATGAGGTTAGAGAAGAAGTTAAAGCAGAAATACAAAAGAAACAACAGGAAATAATGAAAAGGCAAGCAGAAAAAAACAAAGAAAAAATGACCAAAAAAATGCTAAAAAATAATATAAAGCAAGAATTAATATTAGAAATCACAGGAATTTCAAAAGAAAAACTAGAAAAAATAATAGAAAAAGAGGCTTCCTAAGAAGCCTTTTTGCAACTTTTTCATAAATCCTTAAAATTTATTGAAAAAAAAACGAAAAACGGATATAATAAATACGAAAAGAAAAACTAAAGGAGACGATAATAAATGATAACACAGTTGATAATGTTAGTACTATTAATTGCTTTAAATGCTTTTTTTGCGGCAGCAGAAATTGCCTTTATATCATTAAACGATGCTAGAATAGAAAAACAAGCCAAAGAAGGAAACAAAAAAGCAAAGCAAATTGAAAAAATGATAAAATCACCAAGTAAGTTTTTAGCCACCATACAAATTGGAATTACCTTAGCAGGGTTTTTATCCAGTGCTTTTGCATCAGATGCTTTTGCCGAAAAACTAGCGCCTATGTTATATAACTTAATGCCATTTATTAGTTTTAATGTATGGAAAAATATAGCAATCATCATCATAACCATAATCTTATCTTTCTTTACCTTAATATTTGGTGAATTAGTACCAAAACGATTCGCCATGAAAAACTATGAAAAAATTTCCTTTGCTACTATAGGAATTATCCGAGCCATTTCAGTTGTAACAGCACCATTTGTCAAATTTTTAACCATAGTTACCAATAGTGTATCAAAACTATTTGGAGTAGGAGAAAACGAGGAAGAATCTGTTACAGAAGAAGAAATCAAAATGATGGTAGACCAAGGAGAAGAAAAAGGAACCATTAAAGAAGAAGAAAAAGAACTTATCAACAATGTATTTGAATTTAATGACATTACTGTTTCCGAAATCATGAGACACAGAAAAGATATTTTTGCCGTAGATATCAATATAAGTAGTGAAGAATTGCTACAGGAACTATCTGAAGAAGAATATCGTTATAGTAGAATACCAGTTTATGATGAAACCATAGATGAAATCAAAGGTATTTTATATGTAAAAGACGTATTAAAAAATGTCAACAAAAAAAGTTTCAAAGTAAAGAATCTAATCAAAGATGCCTACTTTGTATCTCAAAATAGACTAATCAACGAAGTATTTAAAGAATTACAAAAAAATAAGAAGCAAATTGCTATTATTGTAGACGAATATGGTGGGACAGCTGGATTAATTACCATGGAAGATATCCTAGAAGAATTGGTAGGAGATATCTTTGATGAATACGACAAAGAAGAAAAAGAATACGAAGAAATAGATACTAACACATATTTACTAAGTGGAAGTATGACCATAAATGACGTGAATAAATTGTTAAATGCTAGTATTCCAGAAGGAGATTATGATACCCTTTCAGGTTATTTACAAGATAAGTTAGGAAGAATTCCAGAAGAAGAGGAATTACCTACCATTGATACCGAAACCGTAACTTACAAAATTGTAGAATATGAAGACAAAAGAATTCTTAAAGTCAAGGCCTGTAAGAATAATATAGAAGAAGTAGAGGAATAAAAATGAAGAAAAGATATATAATTATGATAATTATAGCAGTAGTGATGATAGGAGCAGTAGCATCATGGCTAATCTATAATTTAGTACAAGAAAAAGGAAAAGAATATGAAATTGAAGAAGTAAAACAATACAACTATTTTCTTTTAAAACAAAACAATTCATATGGTGTTATCGATAAAAAAGGAAATATCATTATTCCAGCAGAGTACAGCGAAATTAAAATACCAAACCCAGAAAAGGGAGTATTTGTATGTTATCAAGGAGAAAACACCAAAGTATTAAACGAAAGAAAAGAGTCGATATTGACGGAATATAATCATATTGAGCCAATTCGCTTAAAAAATATTTCAAGTGATTTAATGTATGAAAAAAGCGTTTTAACCTATGAAAAAGAAGGAAAAAGAGGATTAATTAATTTAGAAGGAAAAGAAATAACCAAACCAATTTATGATGAAATTGATAGCTTGCCATATAAAGAAGGAGCCTTAACAATAAAGCAAAATGAAAAATATGGAATTATCAATATCAAAGGAAATTCATTAGTAGAAGCAAAATACGATGAAGTTAAAGTAGATGAATATTACACAGAAGAAAATGGTTATCGATATGCAGGCTATATTGTACTACAAAAAACACAAGAGGGTTATCGCTATGGTTATATTGATAACAAAGGAAAAGAAATACTACCAACCGAATATAATGAAATTACAAGAGTAACAGGAATTCATGACAATGAGAATGCGTATCTTATTTGTGCTAAAAATGGGCAATATGGATTAATGAAAAAAGAAGAAACCATATTAAATCATGAATATCAATCCATCCAATACGATGAAGCCAATAGCGTGTTTGTCATCGAGAAAAGTAGAAAATATGGAATAGCCAATATTTCTGGAGAAGAAATTGTTCCAGTAAAATATAATGAAATTGATATTACAGGCATTTACTTTTATGCCAAAAATGAACAAGGAACAACCGTATATAATAGTAATGGGACAGAAGCAAATATTGATGCTAATGTGGCAATCTTAAATACAGACAATGAAAAATACAAAATAAGAATTGACAATACAGATGGAACAAAATATGGAGTTATAAATAAAGAAGGAAAACAATTAATTGAAGAAAAATATAATTACATTGAATATTTATATGACAATTATTTTATTGTAAGTGATGAAAATGGAAAATTAGGAGTATTAGATGATAAGGGAAAAACAAAAGTAGAAACAAACCATGATTCCTTACAAAAAATACAAGACACAGATTTATTGCAAGCAACTTTAGGAGAAAGCCAAATGACAGAAATCTATAACAAAACGATGGAGAAAATTTGTGAGATGCCAAATGCCACCATTGCAGTAGAAAATTATATTAAAATATATAATGAAGAAGAAGAAAAATATTTCGACAAAGACGGAAAAGAACTAAAAAATACAGAAGTTTATTCAAGCAACAAATTATTTGTAGCCAAAAAAGGAGATAAATATGGATTTGTTGATAAAAATGGAAATTTAGTAGTAGACTATAAATACGATAAAGCCTATGAATTTAACAATTATGGTGTAGCTACAGTAAAGAAAGATGAAAAATGGGGAGCTATCAACGAACAAGGACAAGAAGTAGTAGAACCAAGCTATGAAATGAAAGACCAGACAGAGCCATCTTTTATTGGTAATTATTATCAAGTAACCTATGGATTTGGATAAATTTATTATACAGATGCTAAATGAGACAGTAGGGACACCCCTTTTTTGTCTCACAACTTCCCTTTTGGGATTTTGTGAGACAAAAAAGGGGTGTCCCTACTGTCTCATTTAGCATTTTTTCGTTTAAATTCATATAATTGGTTAATACTAAAAAGAGAAAGAAATAAGAAGGTGTTAATTTGAAGTTAGGAGTAGCCTTATCAGGTGGAGGAATAAGAGGGATTGCCCATGCTGGAGCTTTAAAAGCTATGGTAGACAATGGGATGGAGATAGATATTATAGGGGGAACAAGTTCAGGAAGCTTGGTTGCCTCTTTATATGCTATGGGATATTCACCTTATTATATCTACATATTGTTTAAAAGATATGCCAAAGAAATTGTAGAAATGAATTCAGCACCAATTATATCTGGAATTGGTAATTTTATGATGAATAAAAAAGTATGTATTTCTCGGTTTAAATTCTGGAGAAAACATTGAAAAAGCTTATAACAATATTGCTATAAAAAAAGGGGTCAAAAGGATTGGAGATATTCAAAAAATGCCATTAGTCATTCCAGCAGTCGACGTTATGAATTCTAAAGAATATGTTTTTACGAATCAAATACCAGAAAAAGCACAAGATAAATCACAATATATTACAGAGATATCCATTGGAAAGGCAGTAAGAGCTAGTAGTAGTTTTCCAGCTGTATTTTGTCCTTGTGAATACAAAGAACATAAATTTTTGGATGGTGGAATATTGGATAATATTCCAGTATTAGAGGTGAAAAAGCAAGGAGCAGATAAAGTAATAGCCATAAATTTTAAAGCAGATGATGTAGATGAAAATAGCAATATGATGGACATTGGGATGAGAACGATTGACATTATGGGGAATAAAATTTCAGAGGAGAGTTTGGAACAAAGTGATTTTGTTCTTACTATTTCAACCGATAAAACAGGACTTCTGGATGTAGAAAAACTAGATAAATGCTATCAATATGGCTATCAAGCAGTGGTGCAAAATTGGGATAAAATAAATAGCATAATAAACACTTAATGAATATAATAATAAAAAACGGAAAGGAAAACTATAGAATGAAAATAAGATATTTTGACAATGCAGCTACAACAAAAGTAAAAGATGAAGTATTGCAAGAAATGTTGCCATACTTTAGTGAAAAATATGGAAATCCATCTTCTTTATATAGCATAGGAAGACTTTCCAAAAAAGCCATAGAAGAAGCTAGAAAAAAAGTGGCAAACTTGATAAATGCTAATCCAAACGAAATATACTTTACAGGGTGTGGTTCAGAAAGTGACAACACCATAATTAAAGGTGTGGCTTATGCTTACCGAAAAAAGGGAAAACACATAATTACTTCCCAAATTGAGCATCCTGCCATACTTCATACGTGTCAAATGTTAGAAAGACAAGGATTTGAAGTTACTTATTTGAAAGTAAACAAACAAGGAATAATAGACATAGACGAATTAAGAAATTCCATTCGAAATGATACTATTTTAATCAGTATCATGTTTGCCAACAATGAAATTGGAAGTCTTCAACCAATCGAAATGATTGCTAAAATAGCTAAAATGTACAACATTATCTTCCATACAGACGCTGTGCAAGCCTGTGGGAATGTGTTAATTGACGTCAAAAGGATGGGCATTGATGCTTTATCATTATCTGGACACAAATTATATGCACCAAAAGGTATTGGAGCATTATATGTAAGAAATGGTATTGAATTTGAAAAATTTATGGATGGAGGGCATCAAGAAAAAAATAAAAGAGCAGGAACCGAAAATGTAGCAGGAATCGTAGGATTAGGAAAAGCGTGTGAATTAGCCAATTTACACTTAAGAGAACATGGAAAACATTTGCAAGAGCTAAGGGATTATTTTATAGCACAAGTACAAGAAAAAATAAAAGGAGCCGTGTTAAATGGAGGAATGGAAAAGCGATTACCAGGAAACGCCAATTTTGCTTTTTCAGGAGTAGATGGAGAAGCGCTGTTATTAAATTTAGATGCCAAAGGGATTTGTGCTTCAGCGGGCTCAGCGTGCACCTCTGGTTCTTCTGCGCCTTCTCATGTGCTAGCCAGTATAGGTTTATCCGACGAACTAGCACGTAGTTCCTTAAGAGTTACTTTTGGAGAAGACAATACCAAAGAGGATGTCGACTATTTAGTAGAAAGTTTGTGTGAAATAACAGAAAAGCTTAAGAACTCTTAATGGTTCTTAAGCAAACTGATAGCACATTTAATACCATCAACAGCAGCAGACATGATACCACCAGCATAACCGGCACCTTCTCCACAAGGATAAATGCCAGAGACATTTGAGATTAATTTTTCATCTCTTAAAATTTTTACAGGAGAAGAACTGCGAGTTTCTAAACCAGTTAAAATACCATCAGGGTGGGCAAAACCTTGCAGTTTAGTGTCAAAATAGATAAGTCCTTCTTTTAAGGTATCTGAGACAAAACTTGGCAAAATCTCATTTAAATTAGATAATGTTACACCAGGTTGGTAGGTAGGTTTTACTTCTCCAATTGATATAGACTTTTGGTTTTTTAAGAAATCTCCCACACGTTGAATAGGTGCAAAATAGTTAGAGCCACCAAGTAAAAAAGCTTTTTCTTCTAACTCTTTTTGAAAGTAGATACCAGATAAAGGCGAGTTTTCCTTAAAATCATCTGGTGTTACATTTACTAAAAGAGCAGAATTCGCATTTTTACCATCTCTTAAAAAGTAACTCATACCATTTGTTACAATGGTATGGGGGTCACTAGAAGAAGGCATAACCGTCCCACCAGGACACATACAAAAAGTATAACAAGAGCGACCACTAGTAGAATGATAAGCTAATTTATATTCTGCTGGTGGTAATTTTAATTTTGTAATTGTACCATATTGAGCCTTATTTATCCAGTTTTGCAAATGTTCAATACGAACACCAACAGAAAAGTTCTTCGCCTCCATAGTAATACCTTTTTCATAAAGCTTTTCAAAAGTATCTCGAGAACTATGACCAATAGCTAAAATAACATATTTAGTGTCAATCATTTTTTCCATACCATTACAAATGGTATGTAAGCTAGTAATTTGTTGGTTGTGAATTTCAAAATCAATTACTTTGGTATTAAAAAGAAAAGTAGCACCATTAGTAATTAAGTATTCACGCATATTTTGAAGAATACGAATTAAATTATCAGTACCAATATGAGGTTTGGAAAGATATAGAATTTGTTTTGGAGCACCAAAATGGACAAACTCTTCTAGTACCTTTTTACAAAAAGGGCTGTGGATACCTGTTGTTAGTTTTCCATCCGAAAAAGTACCAGCGCCACCTTCACCAAATTGTACATTAGAAGCAGGATTTAGTTTTCCTGTTTGTTGAAACATTTCGATGGCTTTTTGTCTTTCTTCCACCGGTTGACCTTGTTCAATTATAATTGGTTTTGCTCCATTTTGAACAAGAGTAAGAGCAGCAAACAAACCAGCTGGTCCACAACCTACAATAACAGGTCGACTAGGTAAAGTAACTGGACTTGAAAAAGTAGGTATATCCAATTTCTTAATTCTTTCTAATCTTCGATATTTTTTTTCATCCTTTACATCAATAGCAATAGAATAAGTATAATGAACATCCTCTTTTTTTCTAGCATCAATTGATTTTTTAGCAATATACCATTCTAAAACATCTTCCTTTTTAACATGAGCTTTCTTAAGTGCTATTTCAAACACTTCAGCCTCTGATAAATCTTTTCTAATTTTAATCTCATTAATTTGTAACATAGTAATCTCCTTTTCGGGGTGGGTCATTTTGGGACAGACCCAAAAAGACCCAAATGTCCATTTTGGGTCTGTCCCAGAATGACCCATAACACTATTATAGCATATTAAGTAAAAGTATGCTATAATAAATGCGAAAGAGAGGTAGGGCAAATGGAGGAGAGTTGGACTGATAGAACAGAGTTATTAATTGGAAAGCAGGCAATGGAGAAAATAAGACAAGCAAAAGTAGCTGTTTTTGGTATTGGAGGCGTCGGGTCTTTTGTGGTAGAAGGATTAGCAAGAGCAGGTGTAGGTCATATGGTGCTAATCGATAATGATGTCATTTCGGTTAGTAATTTGAACAGACAAATTCATGCTACTTGTCATACGATTGGAAAAAGAAAGATAGATATCATGAAAGAACGAGTGATAAGTATTAATCCAGAAGCAGTAGTGGAAGTGTATATGGCACAAGAGATAGAGGAAGGAGAAGAAACGATTATTGATAGTTCTTTTTCATATATAGTAGATGCTGTAGATACGATAAAAACAAAGATAAAATTAGTTGAAAGAGCAACGAAACAAAATATACCAATTTTGTCTTGTATGGGAACGGGGAACAAGTTAGACCCAACTAAATTTGAAATAACAAAAATCGAAAAAACTTCTGTGTGTCCACTTGCTAGAGTTATGAGAAAAGAGTTAAAGAAAAGAAATATTGCAGATGTAAAAGTGCTATATTCAAAAGAAGAGCCAATTAGTATAGAAAAGCAGGAAAAGGTAGGAAGTATAGCTTTTGTGCCTTCTGTGGCAGGACTTATGATTGCTGGGGAAGTGATTAAAGATATCATTACTTAATTTTTTATTAAAATTTAAAAGAGGACTTTCATTTTCCACATAGTTAGTATATAATGTGGATAATCAAGATAAATGGGGAAACATATGGGAAAGAAAATTATTAAAAAAATAGTAATTATATTTTGGATATTTGTAATTGGTAGTGTATTTGGATTTTTTGCAGAAATGCTATATGCACTGATTTATACAAGAACCCTAGAAATTAGACAAGGGTTAATTTATGGACCATTTATTCAAATTTATGGTATGGGAGCTGTGGCTTATTATATTTTGATTTCTAATATTCAAGAACCAAAAAAAGCTTTTATTTCTGGAATGATTATGGGAGGAGCCTTAGAGTATTTGTGCTCTTTCTTTCAAGAAATATTTTTTGGTACCATTTCTTGGGATTATGCTCATTTGTTTATGAACTTAAATGGAAGAACTTCTTTGCTCTATTGTGTGTATTGGGGGATTATTGCTATTTTATATTTAAAAATAATTTATCCTACTTTTCTCAAGATGGAACCATTGCTTGAGAAGACGGGAATTCGAATTTTTACGGTATTTTTTATGTTGTTTATGACTTTTGATATTGTTATATCTTGTATGGCAGGTAGTCGCCAACAAGAAAGACGTCAGAGTGTACCAGCAAAAGGACCTGTGGATGAGTTCTTGGACCGAATGTATCCAGATGAACTTTTAGATAGAATTTATAATAATAAAAAGGATGTAGGAATGTAGAAAAAGAAGATAATAGATTAGAATAATTTTAAAGTTCTAACCCTCCATCAAAAAGAATACAATTAAACAAAAGTATTCTTAGATGGGGGTTTTACTTTATGAAAGGTATATCAATTGAAGAACGTGCCATTAATTTAGCACAATATATAATAGATTCAAAAGACACAGTAAGAGGAGCTGCCAAAAAATTCGGTATCAGCAAAAGTACAGTACATAAAGACGTATCGGAAAGACTAAAAAAAATAAATCCAAGATTAGCAAAAGAAGTTAGAATTATTTTAGATGAAAACAAAGCAGAAAGACACATGAGAGGAGGCATGGCAACAAAATTAAAATACAGCCATCAAAAAGAAAAAAGCAGGGATTAAAGGGTTGCTCCTTAAAATCCCTGCTTTTTAAATTAAGCATTGTTATTTCTTTGTTGTTTTCTTGCTCTTCTGCAATCAGCACATCTTACTGGTTGATTTTCGAACCCTTTTTCAGCATAAAAAGCTTGTTCACCAGCAGTAAAGACAAATTCACTACCACAATCTTTGCAAGTAAGAGTGATATCTTCATAATTGTTTTCCATTATTAAAATCCTCCTTTATCAGATTTGAATTAACTTTTTACTAACCAATCTTATAAAGAAGGGAAATAGTCTAAAAATAAATTCATATCAGTCTTTGTTATGACCACATATAGTATAGCATCTTTTAGGTATAAAAACAAGAGAAATATTGAAAATTACTAAAAAATGTAGTATAATACCAACATAGAAGAATAGAGAGGAGATTAAATATGAAAGCATTAATCAGTGTATCAGACAAAACAGGAATTGTAGAATTTGCCAAAAGATTAGAAAAACAAGGGGTAGAAATTGTATCAACAGGAGGAACCTATAAAAAACTAAAAGACGAAGGTGTACAAGTGATGGAAATATCAGAATTAACAGGATTTCCAGAATGTTTAGATGGAAGAGTAAAAACACTTCATCCAATTGTCCATGCAGGAATACTAGCTAGAAGAGAGAAAGAAGAACATAGAAAACAATTAGAAGACTTAAAAATTGACACCATCGATTTTGTTGTAGTGAACTTATATCCATTCAAACAAACCATCTTAAAAGAAGGTGTAAGTTTAGAAGAATGCGTAGAAAACATAGACATTGGTGGACCAACAATGCTTCGTAGTGCAGCTAAAAACTATCAAGACGTAACCGTTATTACCAATCCAGAGGATTATGAAATCGTATTAAAAGAATTAGAAGAAAAAGGAGAAGTATCCAAAGATACCAAATTTAGATTAATGCAAGCCGTATTTGAACATACAGCTAATTATGATGCGATGATAGCAAATTACATGAAAGAACAAAGAAAAGATGAAAGTTTACCAGAAAAATTAACACTTACTTATGAGAAAGTACAAGAAATGCGTTATGGAGAAAATCCACACCAAAAAGCAGCTTTATATAAAGAAGTAGGAAAATGTGAAGGTTCTTTGACAACAGCAAAACAGCTAAATGGAAAAGAATTATCATTCAACAATATCAATGATACCAATGGAGCATTAGAATTATTAAAGGAATTTGAAGAACCAACCGTTGTTGCTTGTAAACATGGAAATCCATGTGGGGTAGGTAGCAGTAGCGATATTTATGAAGCTTGGAAAAAAGCATTTAAGGCAGACAAAACTTCTATCTTTGGTGGCATTGTAGTTGTTAATGAAGAAGTAACCGTTAAAATGGCAGAAGAGATGAAAGAAATATTCTTAGAAGTAATTGTAGCACCTTCTTTTGAGCCAGAAGCATTAGCGCTATTAAAGAAAAAGAAAAATGTAAGAATTTTAGAATTACCAACCATTCGTGTAAAACAAAGAGAAAATGCATATGATATTAAAAAGATTAATGGGGGAGCTATTGTGCAAACCATTGATGCCAAACTATTAGATGAATATGAAATAGTAACCAATACAAAACCAACACCAGAACAAATGGAAGATTTGTTATTTACATGGAAAATTGTAAAATATGTAAAATCAAATGGAATTGCGATTGGAAAAGCAAAACAATCTGTGGGAATTGGACCAGGTCAAGTCAATCGAATTTGGGCAACCAAACAAGCCATTGAACATGGAGAAGAATTGATTGAAAAAGGAATTGCCAATGGTGCTGTATTAGCCTCTGATGCGTTCTTCCCATTTGCAGATTGTGTGGAAGAAGCACACAAGGCAGGAATTAAAGCAATTATTCAACCAGGTGGTTCGATTAAGGACCAAGATTCAATTGATAAGTGTAACGAATATGGAATTGCTATGGTGTTTACCAAAATGAGACATTTTAGACATTAATATAAATAGGAAAACAAGGACAAAGACATTACCAGTTATTGGTAATGTCTTTTGTCGAAAAAAATCACCAATCGACAAAAAGACACATAGAATATAATAGCCAAAACTTAGGTCAGAGGTGAAAAGAAATGAATAAAATAAAAAAAGGAGATATGGTAGCTAGAAAATCTTATGGAAAAGACATAATATTCACGGTAAAAAATATCATAAACACCAAAAAAGAAAAAACAGCCATATTAAAAGGAATTGGCGATAGAATTGAAGCAGACAGCCCAATAGATGATTTAGAAATAGTAGACAAACAAATCGTAAATAAAAGACTAGAAAGAATACACCAAAAAATGAACTACAAAATAGGAAAAGCAAAAGAAACAAGAGGAACAGGAAATTACAAAATAGGAATTGTAATGCCAAATCATAGAAGCAAAGAAAAAATTGTAACAGGGAAAATATTGCACTTAGATGGAGACAAAAAATACAGCCAAAAATCGTATTATTACTATAAAAAATTAGGATTAAATGCTATCGTAAGAAACATACCAGAATATAGACAACCAAGAGTAGTTTACCAACTATTAAAAATGTATCATCCAGATATACTTGTCATAACTGGACATGACGGTATGATAAAGCGAGGGACTGATTATCACAACATTTATAATTATAGAAATTCCAAATACTTTATTCAAACCGTAAAAGAGGCCAGAAAATATGACCAAGAAAGTAATAAACATTTAGTCATTTTTGCAGGAGCTTGCCAAAGTTACTTTGAAGCCATTATCTCAGCAGGTGCCAACTTTGCATCATCGCCTGCTAGAATTTTAATTGACTTTTTAGACCCATTAGTCATTGCAGAAAAAATAGCCTTTACCGAAAATTATAAATACATTACCATAGATGATATAGCCCAAGAATTAAGAGATGGAAAAAAAGGAGTCAGTGGAATTGGAGCCAATGGAAAGATGACTCATAAATAAAAATAACCCAACTTAATATATTTGTAATATAAATGTAATGCAAGTGTAAAAAATAAGAAAAATAACTGTAAAACCATTGAAACAAAAAGGATACAGAGATTTGACACGAAACCTTATTTTTTGACAATTTAGGTAAGAAATGCTATAATCAAGCCATCTTAAGTAAGAAGGTGATTACATGATTTGTCGTACAGACATAGCCAATTTAAAAACAGACATTATAGAAAAAGTGGGTCAAAAGATAATCGTGAAAGGTTCTTTAGGAAGAAGTAAAGCCTTTGAGAAAGAAGCTACAATAGAAAAAGCATATCCCAATATTTTTGTTGTAAAATATGAGGAAAATGATAGAAATGTTACCTATAGTTATACAGACATTTTAACAAGAACGGTTGAAGTTGAGGTCTTTGATGGAGATACGTATTCCCCATTAATACCACCAGCGGTCGAAACCAAAAAGAAAAAAACGTTAGTATAAAAAGAATACTGCTTAAGACTTTTAGGAAAGAAAGTCTTAAGCAGTATTTATTTGTGCATGTTGTGCATATTGTGCCTGTCCTTAACTGATCCATTAAAATTTTAATACTTTAGTCATAAATTCTACAACCTTCCAATATATATGTATAAAGAAAAAGAAGGAGGTAGACAAATGGTATTAGAAACCGTAAACGAAAATCTATGTGTGAATAAATTAGTAGCAGCCAAAAAGGACATAATCATGGTAGAAGGAGACATGATAGTACCAGATGCAAAGCCAGATATTTTGAATACAATTTGTACAAGTGGTGTGGTGTGTATCTATAAAAAAGAAATATTAAGTGACAAAGTTAGAATGGATGGAAATATTAACACTTGTATTATGTATCTAGCAGATGACACACAAGATAAAGTAAGGGGAATTAGCACAAGTTTAGATTTTTCAGAAGTGATAACAGTACCACAAGCACAAGAGGGGATGGATGCTAGAATTCAAGCTAAATTAAAATCCATTGAGTGTAAAGTTATCAATGGGAGAAAAATAGGAATAAAAGCATCTTTAGAAGTGGATATTAAAATTTATGCCAGAGAAGAAGTAGAAATCATAAATAACCTTCAAAATGCAGAGGGTATTCAAATGTTAAAAGAGGATTTGAGAGTCAACTCACTAGTAGGCATAGGAGAGAACAGAATTTATACAAAAGACAATGTTTCTATTGATAACATTGACAATCTAGCAGAAATATTAAAAACAGACATAGCCATTGTCGATAGAGACGTCAAGGTAAGTTACAATAAGATATTAGCCAAAGCGGAAGCTAGAGTAAAAATCATGTATCTAACAGAAGACAATCGAATTAACTCAAAAGAAGCAAAAATACCAGTAGTAGGGTTTATAGATATTCCTAATGTAACCGAAGAAAATATTTGTGATTTAGACTATGAAATTAAAAATATGATAATAAAACCAAATAGTCCAGAAGAACATTCAGTGTATGTAGAAATTGAAATGGGCGTATCTGCTTTTTGTTATGAAGAAAAACAAATTAACTTAATACAAGACCTATATAGTCCTTGTGAAAATTTGGAATTTAACAAAAAGAAAATAACTACCATTACGAATAAACAAACTCGTAAGGAAATAAAGCAAATAAGAGAAAAAGTGGAAATAGAGGGGATGGAAAACAAAAATATCATTGATGTTGATGTCTGTCCAGTCATAGAAAAACAAGAAAATAGTGTAAACCGAGTGGTTTATACGGGAAGTTTAGAAATCAACTTTGTATTGGCTAATCAAGACTTACAAATGGAAGTAAGAAATAGTAAAATTCCATTTGAATATATGGTAGATGGGATAGAAGACGCAGAAAATATAAATAGCAATTTAGAGATAGAAGTTGCCAACCAAGACTTTCTTGTACAAGAAGGGGGAATGGTTACTAGTAATGTAGATTTAGTGATGAACAATGATATGTATCGAAGTACAAATTTGAACATTATGAACGAAATTCAAACCAATGGAGAAAGAGAGGCAGAAGATTATAGTTTGATTTTATACATCGTCAAAAAAGGTGATACCTTATGGCAAATTGCAAAAAGATATGGAAGTACGATTGATGATATTGTAAGAACGAATGGAATAGAAGACCCAAATCAAATTAGCATCGGACAAAAACTATTCATACCACGCTATGTTAAAACAGGAATAACCTATGTATAAGATTTATTCAAGACCAAGAATTCGAATGCCCAAAGTGATAATGCAATCTAGAAAAAGAATGCAAAGTGAAAAAGGAAGAAAAATGACTACTATGTTAGTCATTTTAATCATAGCTTTTTCTACGGTAAAACTTATTTTAGATGCTGTATTACCGATTTTTGATACCTTATGTGAAAATCGAGCTAAATCCATAGCCACCATGATTTCAAACGAGCAAGCAACGAATGTGATGAAGCAACATACCTATGATGAGTTATTTACCATTGAGAAAGACAAAAATGGTAATATTAGCATGATAAAATCCAATGTCATTCCCATAAATGAAATTATTTCTGATGTAGCCAATAAAATACAAGAAGAAATTGATAATCGAGGAAGAGAAAATATAGAAATAGCACTTCGGAAGCTTTACTGGTTTTAAAATGTTAGCAGGAAGAGGACCACGGCATTAAAATAACAATATCTTCTGTGGGGGACGTAGAAACCGATTTAAGAAGTGAATTTACCTCACAAGGAATTAATCAAACTTTG
Source organism: uncultured Clostridium sp. (assembly GCA_947573965.1). Taxonomy (GTDB): domain Bacteria; phylum Bacillota; class Clostridia; order TANB77; family CAG-508; genus CAG-269. Next base: position 388 of record CANPHV010000024.1, on the reverse strand, counting down.
CATCGTGTTTATTTACAAGTAAAATGTGATGTAAATATATTAACACCATTTGACAACATATCACGAGAGATTACCAATCAAGTTTTATTAATGGAAAATGTAATTGTAGGCAATATTCCAAATACATACTACAATTTAGAAGGAATCAATGGAAATAGTGATGCTTTGGAAATAATAGAATGAGACAGTAGGGACACCCCTTTTTTGTCTCACAAGTTATCAAATCCTTCCCCTTTGTCAACTATAATATTTACATGGACTGATATGAAAAAAGAAATTGTAAAATTATTTTATGGAGCTATTTCACGTTTGAACTAGAAAAACAATACCAACAAAACTATGTCTTATTACCCGACAGTTTTTTGAAAAAAGGAGAATTGCAAAAAAA
>CANPHV010000023.1 GCA_947573965.1 uncultured Clostridium sp. | reverse complement strand
CCATTTTCTTGATATAGCCTTGCACTTCTTCATCTTTATACCCTCTTGTAATACCATTTAAGTTTTTGCTTATCTCTTTTGCAACTGCCGTTGAAAGCACTCTGGCATCGGTTCTAGGATAGGTTACTAATTTTTTTTCATACAAATTTTGTATGATTTCTAGGGTTGTATCTGGCTTAATTTTAAATCTTTTGGTACACTCATTTTGAATTTCTGCTAAGTTAAATAAGAGTGGTGCATTTTCTTTTTGTTTTGATTTCTTAAGTTCTGTTATCACTGCTTGTTTTCCTGTCAAACTAGCAATAAAATCTTTTGCTTCCTGTTCTTTTTTAAAACCTGCTTCATTATAAAGTTTAGGAGACTCATATACCGTTGATTTTTCATTTACCTTCCACTCTGCTTTAAAGCTAGCTGTTTCATCGCCAAACTCTCCTAAAATTTTATAATATTTTGTCTTGACAAAATTTCTAATCTCTCTTTCTCTTTGTACAATCATGCCCAACACACAGGTCATAACTCTTCCCACAGAAATGGAAGCTTTTTCTTCGTTAATTGCTTGTGCTAATTTTCTTCCATAGATGATAGATAATAGTCGTGAAAAATTAATACCAATTAAATAGTCTTCTTTTGCCCTTAAATAGGCACTATCTGACAAACTATCATATTCTGATAAGTCCTTTGCTTCTCGAATGCCTCTTGTGATTTCTTCTTCTGTTTGGGAATCAATCCATACTCTTTTCATTTTTGCTTTTGGATTTGGCTTTGCCATCATAAATACTAATCTTTGGATGTATTCTCCCTCTCGTCCAGAGTCCCCTGCATTATAAATTTCCTCAATATCGTCTCTTTGCATCAATTCTTTTACAATTTTGAATTGATTTTCTACTTGTGGAATAATTTCATATCTCCAGTCTTCTGGAATAAATGGCAAAGTCTCTAAACGCCATAGTTTTAGCTTTTCGTCATATTTATCTGGATAACTCATTGTCACTAAGTGTCCTACACACCAAGTAATAATCCAATTTTCTGACTCTAAATATCCATTTTTTCGATTGGTTGTAATTTTTAACGCTTTTGCAAATTCCATTGCAACTGATGGCTTTTCGGTTATTAATAATTTTTTGCCCAACTTTACTCTAAATCCTTTCTTTGTTTGATTTCTTCGTTTGCTACCTCTTTTACATTCTGCATTTCTTCTTTGGTTTCTTTTCTTACATAATCAAATCGGTCTATCATGCGGCTCACATAATCTTTTTTAGCTAATATCTTAAAACTATAAGGAAAATGAATATCAAAAACAAAAGAAGCAAATCGTAAAATTTGGTCTGTTCTACTTATTCTATTTCTGTTATCTGCTAATTTGTGTTGGTAAAAATCCGTTAGCATTTTTTCTGACAATCTTCCTGTTTCTATTTCTTGTATATCTTCTTTTTCTTGCCAATAAATTTCAATTGCTTCGTACATAAGGTCTAATTTGTCGGCATCTTTAATGATTTTACAAAATAGTTCTTTTTCCTTGGATAGTCCTTTCGTTAAGGCATAGCGATTATGCTCATAGACGGCTGTTAGTATCAAGTCATCATAGGTATCTTGTGCCACATATTTTCGAATATAATTGTCTTTTTTTAGAATTTCTACACCTGCTTCTCCGTGATTAAATTTGACTTGTGTATCTAAGACAATGGAACTTATCTTTTTATCAAAAACTCGATATTGCTCAAATCTCCCAATATCGTGAAGTAAACCTATTAACTCGGCTAACTTTATTTGTTCTTCTGTTAATCCAAGACTACTAGCTAATTCTCTGCTGATTTTGGCAACTCGTATAATATGGTCTAATTTTCTAGGTGCTCTTGGATTTTCTAGTTTCATTTCTTTTACATGACGAATTAATTCTTGCTTTGCACTTTCTATGTCTATCATTCGTTTTCCCCTTATCTCTTTTCTAAAAATTCTTCTACTATTTTATAGATTTCCTCTATTTTTTCTTGTGTTTCTTTCTCTTCAAAATCAAATCTTTCATAGATTTTCTTGAAATACTCTTTTTCTTTTACCATTTGCAAAGCATAGTCATAATTAAAGTCAAATACATAAGCAAAGTGGCTTACTAAGTTATCTACAGCTGTTTTCCTTTGGTCATAACAAATGGCCTTTTCTTCTTTAAATTCTCGGTAGATTTCCTCGCTTATTTTTTCTTTATCTATGTTGTTGCTCCCCCACGCAGTTTCTTTATCTTCAAAAGAAAGCATATAGATAATATCAACTTTATCGGCATCACGAATAATCTTAGAATGCAACAATTCTTTTTTCTTGTCTGTTTGTATGGCATCTTGGTTTCGATTATGATTTAAAATGGATTTCTTGATAATTTCATCATATTGCGTATCCTTTATAAATTCTCGGATTAATCCTTGCTCAAATAGTATTTCTACCCCTAGTTCTCCATGGTTCACACTTTTTTGGTCAATAAAAGTATCATATCTTCTTACTTGTTCAAATCTTCCGATATCATGCAATAGCCCTATTAATTCTGCCAGTTGTATGTCCTCTTCCTCTAATTCCAAGCTTTTAGCTATTTCTTTTGCAATTCCTGCTACTCTTTCGATATGTCCTATTTTTACACGAATTCTATCATTGGTACTATCATAGTTACTTACATATTGTTTCAATACTTGTTTTGCTTTTCGTATGTCTATCATCTCTTCACCTCATGATTTTTATTGTATCATTTTTGTTTTTTTTATTCAAGTAAAATTAGTACCGTTTATTAAATTCTTAAAACAGCTTGAAATATAGGTGTTTTTATTATATAATAAGGCAAGTTATAAATAAAAACGGAAGGAGTTTTAAAATGGAATATAAATTCAACGAAATCGAAAAAAAATGGCAAGAATATTGGGATAGCAACAAAACCTTCTTTACTGACGTATGGGATTTTTCAAAGCCAAAATTTTATGCGTTAGATATGTTCCCTTATCCATCTGGACAAGGGCTACACGTAGGTCATCCAGAAGGTTACACAGCAACTGATATTATGTCTAGAATGAAAAGAATGCAAGGTTATAATGTATTACACCCTATGGGATGGGATGCCTTTGGACTTCCAGCTGAACAATATGCTATCAAAACAGGAAATCACCCAGCTGGCTTTACAGCTAGTAATATCGAAACTTTCAAAAAACAATTAAAAATGCTTGGGCTTTCTTTTGACTGGGACAAAGAAATTTCTACTTGTGACCCTGACTATTATAAATGGACACAATGGATTTTCAAACAATTATACGAAGATGGTCTTGCTAAATTAGTAGAAATGCCTGTAAATTGGTGTGAAGAACTAGGTTGTGTATTGTCTAATGATGAAGTTATTAACGGAAAAAGTGAAAGAGGTGGTTTCCCTGTTGTTCGTAAAAACATGAAACAATGGGTTTTGGATATCCCTCAATATGCTGATATTTTGTTAGATGGCTTAGATGAAATTGATTGGCCAGAATCAACAAAAGAAATTCAAAGAAATTGGATTGGCCGTAGTGAAGGAGCAGAAGTAACCTTTAAAGTTGCAAATCAAAACAATTTAGATTTCACAGTGTTTACAACAAGACCAGACACACTTTTTGGTGCTACTTATTGTGTTTTAGCACCAGAATTAGAATTAGTAAATCAAATTACAACTGCTGAGCAAAAACAAGCAGTAGAAGAATATAAAACCTTAGCAGCTAGCAAATCTGATTTAGAAAGAACTGAACTAAACAAAGACAAAACTGGTGTGTTTACTGGTGCTTATGCTATCAATCCAGCCGATGGAAAAGAAATTCCTATTTGGATTTCTGACTATGTTTTAGCAAGCTACGGAACTGGTTGCATTATGGCTGTTCCAGCACATGACCAAAGAGATTATGAATTTGCTACTAAATTTGGCATTGCTATTATTCCTGTTTTGGAAGGTGGAGATATTTCCAAAGAAGCCTTTACCGAAGATGGTTTGCATATCAATTCTGATTTCTTAAATGGTCTAAATAAAGAAGATGCTATTGCTAAAATGACTACCTGGTTAGAAGAAAATAAAATTGGTATGAAAAAAGTAAATTATAAACTTCGTGAATGGATTTTTGCAAGACAACGTTACTGGGGTGAACCAATTCCAATTGTTTATGTCGATGATGAAATGAAATCTTTAGCTGATAGTGATTTACCTTTAGTTTTGCCAGAACTAGAAGATTATGCCCCATCCAAAGAAGGTAACTCTCCACTTGATAAAGCTACTGATTGGCTAAATACCACTTTTAATGGAAAAACTGCTAAGCGCGAAACCAGTACTATGCCTGGTAGCGCTGGCTCAAGTTGGTATTTCCTACGTTATATTGACCCTAAAAATAACGATGAACTAGCCAATAAGAAATTATTAGAGTATTGGTTGCCAGTTGATTTATATGTTGGTGGACCAGAACATGCTGTTGGTCATTTGTTGTATTCAAGATTTTGGAATCAATATTTATATAACAAAGGGGTTGTTCCTGTAAAAGAACCATTTGCAAAACTTCGCCACCAAGGTATGATTTTAGGCTCCAATGGTGAAAAAATGAGTAAGTCAAAGGGTAATGTTATTAATCCAGATGATATGGTAAAACAATATGGAGCAGATGCTTTAAGGGTTTATGAAATGTTTATGGGGCCAATTGAAGCTGCTAAACCTTGGGACCCAAATGGTATTGATGGTTCTAAGAAATTTTTGGATAGGGTTTGGCGCTTATATACAGAGTCTGGAAAAATTAAAGAAGAAACAAATACAAATCTGGAAAGAACTTACCATTATACGGTTAAAAAAGTTACTCATGATTATGAAACTATGAATTTCAACACTGCAATTTCTCAAATGATGATTTTTATTAACCATGTTAATAAAGAAGAGGTTTTTCCACTGGAATTTGCTAAAGGGTTCTTAAAACTACTAAATCCTGTTGCACCACATATTACTGAAGAATTGTGGGAAATTTTAGGTCATACGACTACAATTTCTTATGAAAAATGGCCTGTCTATGACGAGGAAAAAACAATTGCAGATGAAATAACTTTACCAATTCAATTTAATGGAAAATTGAAAACAACGATTCAAATTGTTCCCGATGAGGATGAAGCTTCTGTTAAACAAAAGGTTCATGAAGCTATTGTTTCTAAATTAGAGGGGAAAACGATTGTAAAAGAGATTTATGTGAAAAATAAAATCTACAATATTGTTGTGAAATAAATATGTTGTTAGCCTATTAGAGTTCTAATAGGCTTTTATAAACCTTGAACTTTTGTGTTTAAGTAGTATATTTCTGCTTCGTGCTTTTCTAGTTTATTTTCAAAAAAATTATTTTTTTTCTCTTGTCTTTCTGCTTTTTCCATTGTCATTGTGAAGGCATCAAATAATGCTTTTAGTTTGTCTCCATGGTCATTTTCAATAACTGCTACACTTCTACTGATGCTTTTGATTTCTTCTTCCATCTTTGGTATTTTGGCTATTTGTTTTTCTATCTCTGGTATTTTGGCTACTTGCTTTTCTATCTCTGGTATTTTGGCTACTTGTCTTTCTATCTCTGGTATTTTTGCTACTTGTCTTTCTATCTCTGGTATTTTTGCTACTTGCTTTTTCATTTCCTTTACGTCATCTTGCATATCATCTACTTTTTGTCCTATCATACTAATCGCAGACAATATCTCATTTTTTGCATCATTATCCATCTTTTTTCCTCCTTTCTTTTTTTACTACAATCGATTGTTTTACTATTATACCCAGATAACACGAATATGTCAAGAAAAACTCATTGACAAAATTCGACAATTCATGTGCATAACCTTGTATTTTTGTGTCATAAAACTGTAAACAACATTTAATATTCTTGAAATACATGTTTTCTATTTTTATAGTATAATAATAATAGAATTATACTAAGGAGAATTATATATGAGCATAGAAACAGATTTAAAAAAGGATGGAATTGAAGTAATTGAAACTCTTGACACTCTAAAAATTAATTCCATTGCTAAAAATATATCCCAAAAAATTTGTGAAACCTTTCCTGATTATGGCTTCAATCAAAACGAATTATTTATTAAATTGTCTAGATTAAATATGTATCGAGCAAAAATGCCAGAAGGAATGGCAGAAGCAAATTATTTTTATAAAAATACTTCTATTTATTTTAATGAACACATTGCAAATGAAGATTTAGAAGAATTTGCTATTCATGAGTGTATTCATTATATTCAAGAGGTAAAAGATAAAAGAAATTACTTAATTCGAATGGGACTTTGCGACTATACAGAATTCAAAATTTATGGTCTTGGTCTAAACGAAGCTGCCGTTCAATTAATCTCTTCTAAAATCAATGGCATTCCAAAAGAATATGTTAAATATTTTGGAATTAGTTTTGAAACAACAAGTCCATCTTATTATCCTTTAGAATGTTGCTTAGTAAACCAATTGGCTTATTTAACGGGAGAAGATGTGTTGTTTGAAAGTACTTTAAAAAGCAATGATCATTTTAAAAAAGCCTTTTCAGATTCAACCTCTCCAAAAGTTTTTCTAGCCATTCAAAATGCGATTGACGATATTTTAAATCATGAAGAAGAAATTATTAAAATTAATAATAAAATCGCTCAAATTGATGACAGAAATAAAAGAGTAGATGGTATGATTGAAAAAATTGATGAATTAAAACATGAAATCACTTTAACTTTCATGAGAACCCAAAATCTTATCATTTCTAGTTATTTCAACCATGCGTTTGATGCCATTTCTGATTTAGAAGGAATTGAAAACTATCGAAAGAAATTATATACTTTTAAAGATTTTATTGGTTGTACCGAAGGTTATACTTTCTTCAATGACTACTATGTAGCTAAAATGGAAGAATTAGAGCATAAATATAATTTATTAGAAAACGGCGAAATACCATCTCAAACAGCTCTTAAAGTAGTAACTAAAAAAGAAAATGTATTTATCCGTGTCATGAAAACGTTAAAAAAGATTATTTTTGGTACTGTTGCAGAAGAAGAAAAAAATTATTAATTTTTAAAAGAAAATAAATAGCAAATACATTTTGCTATTTATTTTCTTTTAATTTCTCCACTATTTGTTTAGCTGCCTCTCTACCAGAATAGGCTGCCCAAGCAACCGTTCCCTTTATTCCTGCCAAATCTCCACCAGCAAATATCTTAGGATTGGAAGTTTGGTATTGTTCATTTACCTCTATATTCCCCCATTGGTTCGTCTTTAATCCTAATTCTGCCACATAAGGCTCTACTTGAGAACCAAGTGCCATAACAATATAATCCATATCTATTACATAATTACTATTTTCTATATTCACTGGCACCAATCTCGTGTCATTTTCCTTTTGCACCAACTCTGTCTTTATTAACTCTAATTTTTCTACTTTTCCATTTCCCATAATTTTCACAATATTATTTTGGAATAGAAATTCAATACCTTCCTTCTGTGCTTCTTCTACCTCTTTATCCTCTGCTGGCATTTGCTCTCTAGCTCTTCGATAAATAATCTTTACATCTTTAGCTCCTAATCGCTTGATGGTTCTTGCACAATCCATAGCAACATTTCCACCACCAATTACTGCCACCGTTTTTCCGTTATAATTTGGATGCAATTGATATTCTAAAAGTTCATTTCCTCCTACTACACCTTCTAGTTCTTCGCCTTCTACCTTCATTTTAGAAGATTGATTAGCTCCTATTGCTAAAAAAATAGCATCATATTGTTCTTCTAAATTCTTAATAAAAAGATTTTTTCCTAATTGCTGACGATATTGAACCTCAATTCCTAAACGTAAAATTTTGTCTACTGTTTTTTGAACAATCTCTTTTGGTAATCTAAACGCTGGAATTCCGTGTACTAATAATCCGCCTAAATAATCGTATTTTTCATAAATCGTTACTTGTACACCTTTTCTAGCCAAAAAAGCACTCGCTGTTAATCCTGCTGGTCCTCCTCCTATCACGGCAACTTTTTTGTTTATTTTATTTTTTTGCATTTCATCTTGGTAACAATTTAGCAAACTGTCCCCTTGGTCTATCATAGCATCAAAAGCAAAAGCTTCTAAATCTCCAATAGATACTGGTTCTCCTTTAATTCCTCTTATACAAGAACCTTGACATTGTTTTTGATGCGGACAAATTCGTCCACAAACCCCTTGTAGCACTGTGGTTTCTGCTAATATTTCATAGGCCTTTTGATAATCCCCTAATTTTGTTTGTTCTATAAATTGAGGTATGTTATTTCCCAAAGGACAACCTTTAATACTACATGGTTTCACTTTACAATTCAAACAATAGCTAGCTTTTTCATTTATCTTCTCCATTTTCTCACTTCCTTAAATTGCTCTTATTAAAAATTCTAATACAAGCTTCTCTTGTATGTCAAGGCTATTGACCATGTGGCCTAAATTCTTCCATTACTAATTTTAAATCTTGCAAAAAATCCATTTTTTTCGTTTCGTCACGTAGCAGAGCTGCTGGATGCCAAGTTGGCATATATTTAATGCCTTTTTTCTCAATCCACTTTCCTCTCGATGCCGTTATACCATACTCTTGTCCCAAAATATTTTTCAAGGCTACACTTCCGAAGTAATACAATAATTTGTGGTTTTACTAATAGCACTTGATTTCTTAGATAATTCAAACAAGCCACAGCTTCATCCTGTTCTGGATTTCGATTTCCAGGTGGTCTACATTTCACAACATTCGCTATATATAATTCTTCCCTTTTTATTCCTAGTGTTTGAAAAGCCATATCCATCAATTTCCCTGCTCTTCCTACAAATGGTTGTCCGAAGCCTATCCTCGTCTGCGCCTGGGCCTTCTCCTATGAACATAATTTGAGCCTCTTTATTTCCCACACCAAAAACAATATTCTGCCTTGTCTTGCACAATTTACATTGCTTACAATCTACAATTGACTTTTCTAATTCCTCCCACGTTTCAAACATAATCTACTTCTCCTATTTTACACATTGTTCTATTAATTCAATTTTTCTGCTTTTGTTGGTATCTATTCTTGCTTTTGTTCCAATTGGAATCACCGTTTTAGTCTCAATATGCCCAAAATTATTAGATTTAATAATTGGAAAATTATATTGATTTCCTAAGGTATCTAAGACAATTTGTTCCAAAGAAACTTCACTTTCATGTTGATAATTCCCTAGCCATATTCCATTAATTTGGTCAAATACTCCATTTTGTTTTAAATGTGCCAAAAAATGACTAACTTGTGCTGGATTTGATTCCAAGCCCAAATCTTCTATAAACAAAATCTTATCCTTAAAATCAACTACATACTTTCCACTTACCAAGCTATGAATTACATTAAGATTTCCACCAATTAGTTGTCCCTCTGCCTGTCCTTCTTGAAGCGTTCTGTATTCTTCTTTTTGCGTACCTAATACTAAACTTCCTTGAACAAATCTCTTTATCGCTTCTTTAAAACTATAATCTGTTTCATCGGTTGCAATTGTCTTAAAATTCGTTCCACTAAAAGTTACTAATCCTGTTTTAGCAGTAATTATATTCGTAATAGCTGTAATATCACTGTATCCACATACAATTTTAGGATTTTGTTTCATTCTTTCATAATCTAAAAATTCAAATACTGTATTCGCATTATTTCCACCCTTTGCACACCATATCATTTTAATTTCTTTCTCTTGAAACATAGCATTTATATCCTCTGCTTTCTCTTGTGGCGTACTACTATAACCATAGGTATTCGCATAAATATTTTTAGAAAACTTTACCTTAAAGCCCTCTTTCTCCACCATCTCTCTTGCCTTTTTTAATTCCTCAATATTATCACCTATAATCGGATTCGATGGTGCCACTACACCAATCGTATCCCCTAATCTTAATCGTTCTGGAATTATCATATATTTTCTCTCCTCCCTTATGTCGTATTGGGGACGGTTCTTTTCCGACATTTTGGTCTTGAGGTCAAATCTTTTATTTTAAATTATTGTTATCTATTATTTTTTCAACACCGCGTAAGCGACCAAACGAGTGCAAAGCACGAGTGCGATTGGAGCAACCTACTTACTTTTTGAATTAAGAAGGTTGCGACACACAAGGTGTCAAAAAATAATAGATAACAATAATTGGATAATAATTTAAGTTCATTTCCCAAGACCAAAATGTCGGAAAAGAACCGTCCCCAATACGACATCACTTTAATTCAATTAATGCTGTGTTTAGTCCATATCCTTGTTTTTCTATGCGATAAGAGTGGATGCAGTCGGATTGACACACACTGCAAATTCCACTGTCTATTATATTTTCTGGCTTTAATCCTTCTTTTTGTAAGATAAGCTCATTAATTTTTATGGTATCGATATGCCATTTTTCATTTGAAACTGTTTCTTCTATTATTTCTTCTAAGTTCTTCAGGTCTTGAAATTCTTTTTCAAAGCTTTCTTTTACTTCTTTTTCTACTTCAAAATGACATTTTCGGATGCTTGGGCATAGGCAACAAATAATGTCTTCTGCTTTGCAGTTGAATTCTTGTTTCATTTTTTGTACTGTTTTAACAGAAATTCTTTGCAAAGTTCCCCTCCAACCAGAATGGGTGTTGGCTATTACTCTTTTTTCTGGGTCAAAAAATAATAATAAGATACAGTCTGCATTTGTGGTAGCAAGCATTATATCCTTTTGCTTTGTTACCAAACCATCTGTTCTGGCATATTGTTCTAAGTTAAAATCTGGCTCAGTTTTGTTTATCTTTTCTTTTGCTATTTTTACTTCATCTGTATGTTCTTGATTGGTTTTGACTAAGTGTTCTACCTTTGAATGGATAGCCTTACACAGATTTTCATAGTCTCTTAGTGCTTTTTCATAGGTCTCTTGTTTTAATTTTTCTTTATTGGCTTTTGCTGTTCTATAATTTTTGTCTATTCCTAAACTATATGCATGATTTATTATGTCTTGATAGGCTAATAATTTTTTGAATTGTAAATATTCTACCCCATCTTTATGAATATGTAAAACATTTTCATTGGATAAATCCATCTTCTATCCTCCTATTTTTAAATTATTCTTATGCCATTTCCTTTATTTTATCATATTTCACTTCTTCTTTCGAATATTCTTCTGGTTTTAGTCCTACTCTTGCCTTCATAAATCGATTAACCGCTATCATTAAAGAACCAAAGATAACGCCAACGATAATCATACAATAAGCTGTTTCCATCCTGTCTAACAAGAAGGCTGCTAAAATTCCAGAAATAGCTCCTGCAATTCCTTTTAGAAAATTGTTAGCAGTAAAGATTTTTGTGTCAATTTCTTCGTTGGTAAAATTACTTAAATACTTTTCAATAAGTGGGTCATATATTGCTATTAAAGCATATTTTGCCACATAAAATCCAATAATGAAAAGGATTACAACTGGATATTTAGGAGCTATTGTTCCAAATATACCAGCAAAAATACAACTTCCTACCACGAGAAGTCCTATGGTTGTTAATGTTTTATTTCGTAATTTATTATGCACACTTTCTTGTTTCTTTGTTGCTATCCCTGCTATAATTCCTAACATAGCAAACAAAATTCCTAAATAACTAGCTGGTATTTCTAATTCTTCCATCATACTAATTTCATAATTAGAAAGAATACTCGTAATTCCCCTCATAACTGCTGCAAACAAAATTAGACTTTTAATTCTTTCTGATTTTAATACAAATTTAAAAGCTTCTCCCAACTCTTTCAATTGACCGACACTTTGTACTTTCTTTTTCTTTGTTTTCTTTACTGGCTCAATTAAAAGAATAGACATTACAGTGGTTATCATTAACACACCAAGTGACAAAAGGATTGGTATATACGGATTGATTTCATAAAAAATTCCCGCTATAATCGTACATATAGCATTAATAATATAATAACCAGAAGCTCCCTTTTGACTGATTTTAGCAAAGATTTTGCTTTTATATTTACTTGGTGGTATGGATTCATTCAATAAACTTGGCTCTGCACTTTCTTTAATCGCAAATGAAGTTGCACTTAACATTTCTGCAATAATCAAGTTAAATAAATTGTTACTAAATAAAATAACTACCATGTATAAACAACTTAAAATATTTCCTAAAATAATACTATTTTTTCTTCCTAAAAACTCAATAATAAAAGTAGCTGGAATTTGTGAAAACATATTAAATAAATAATAAAAAGAGTCAATTAGGACAACGTCTGCTGGATTAATATGTTTTACTTGTGTTAAAAATAAAAAGTTAACCGTATAGAAAAAGATATAATCCCAACTTAATGTTTTATAAGCAGGAAATAATTTCATATTTCTTTTTCTCATCTGTATCTTACTTGTTTCTTCCATTGTTTCTCCTTTGCTTAATTCATTTCTTTTAATTCATCATATTTTCTTTCTTCTTCCGAATATTCCTCTGGTTTTAATCCTACTCTTGCCTTCATATAACTTCCCATCACTATATATAAAACACTAAAGACTACCCCTACAATTATCATACAATAAGCCGTTTGGAATTTATCCAATAAAAAGGATGCCATAATTCCCATCATTGCTGAAGTAGCGTTTACAAACAAATTCTTAACCGCAAAAACTTTGGTATCAATATTTTTATTGGTAAAATTCCTAAAATATCTATCCATAATCGTGTAAAACATGCCATGAGCAAATTTCGTTATCAAATACGCTATCATAATAATAGCAATTAAAACCAAGGAACCTTCTGCTTTTATTCCTACTATTCCTGCTAAAATGGTACTAATAGAAATCATAAATGCCATTACTAAAATTGACTTATTTCTAAATCGACTGTTAAATTCTTCTTGTTTCGTGCAAGCATAAGCAGATATTAAACTTAAAGCTGCTGCCATAATGCCCATAAAAGAAGCCGATATTTTAATATCCTGTGCTAAGCTCGTTCTGTAATTAACTAAAATAGATAACAAACTAGCAATAAGCGATGCTGCTATTACTAAAGCCTTTAGTCTTTCTGATTTTAACACATATTTAAAGCCTTCTTCAATATCTTTTAACTGTTTTTTGACATTACTTGTCTTACTGCTTCCTTTTTGGCTCTTAATTGGCTCCTTATAACACATTGCCATAATAGTTGTAATAACCATCACAACTAAGCAACCAATAAACGGTAGATAGCCATTTATTTCAAATAGAAAACCTGCTATCAATTTGGTAACAGAACTTAAGATAAAATATCCGTGAAGCTCCTTTTGCATTTATTTTGGCAAATATACTACTTTTATATTTAGAAGGGGGAATCGATGCATTTAATAAACTTAGTTCTGCAATATCCTTAATCGAACTTGCCAGCGAAGACATAAATTTTGCTATTACCAAGTCAAACATATTCCTACTCATCATAAACATTATCATATATAAGCAATTTAGTATATTCCCTAAAATGATACTATTCTTTCTGCCTAAAAAATCAACCACTATATTTGCTGGTATTTGCAAAAATATACCAAATAATGATTTTATTGATGATAAAAGTACTACATTAGCAGCACTGATATTTTTAACTTGTGTTAAAAATAAAAAGTCAATTGTATAATAAAACAAATAGTCCCATGCTAATTTCTTATACGTTGGAAATAATTTCATATTTCTTTTTCTCATCTGTATCTTACTTGTTTCTTCCATCTGTTCCATTGGGGACGTTTCCTTTTGCACATTTTTGTGCATTTGGGACACATCTCTGAAAAATTAAGCAATAATGCATTTCTTAAAGAATTATAAATTATCAAAAATGCTCGTTCAAGCTGATTTTCAGAGAAATTCTAAATTCATAATAGGGTCCCTTTCCGCGTCAAGCGCGAACACTTTCCCTATTATGAATTAAGAATTTCTAACTTCAATCACTTTCAATGCGCTTTTTTCAAATTTATAATTCTTTAGGAAATTATCTAATTTTAAGAATAGAGATGTGTCCCAAATGCACAAAAATGTGCAAATGGAAACGTCCCCAATGCTCATTCACCTCTCTTCTTTCATTTTTTGCAAAATCTCTTCTTTTGATTTTTTCTCGATATAACGATACGTATTATCTTTTTGTTTGACATTAAAGCCACATATTGCTTGATATTCACAATATTCACAAGGTGTCTTTCCTTTTCTGTTATATGGTTTTAAGTCGATTTTTCCACTTAAAATTTCTTTTGCTATTTCTTTGATTATGTGGTCTATGTAGTCTTGCAAGATTTTAAATTGTTCTTTGTTTACACCACTTGTTCTTCTTTCATAAATATTTCCTGCTGTGGTTATGGCTGCTGGCACTAATTTTGAACTTCCAGAAGTTAAGGTGTTGTCATTCATTTGAACAACTTTGACATCTGCTAAGATAAGCCCCTTCATTTTAAAGTTCTTTTGAATTAGATTTTCAATTTCTTCTTCTGTAATTTTCTTATCTGCTTTTACGATTTGTTCTAATAAAGGAAAATAGAACACACCTGCTGGTATCATATCTTTTTCTTTGCAAATAGCATCTGAATAGGTTAGTAACTGGATTTGTAGCCCTGCATATACTTCATTTAAGTCGATGTTTTTGCTTGAAGATTTGTAGTCAATAATTCTTAAATATTTGCCATCTTCTCCAATCGCTGTATCAATTCTATCAATTTTTCCTGTGATTTCTACTCTTTTTCCATCGTCTAACGTTAAGACAATTGGTGGATAGTCTCCTTTTCTTCCAAATTCCACCTCAGTCCCTTCGACTGAAAAATCACTATGTATCAAGGTTTGGATGATATATTTTAAGGCTTTACTAACAATTCGTTTTAGTCTTTTTACAAGTGCTTTATATTTGGCTGTTGAACTAAAAATGAAGTTTTTGCTTAGTCCTAGTTTTTCATCAATAATGTTGGAGACGATTTTCTGAATTTGCTCTTCCTCTATTTCTGCTAATCCTAAACTTTGCTCTCTTACTTCTTCAAAAAATTCATCTATGGTTTCGTGCATAAAAGAACCTGTTTCAAATGTATGTATTTTTAAGTTTTCTTTTTCTTTTAGTTTTAAGCCATATTGTAAGTAATAAGAAAAAGGACAACTTCTATATTTTTCTAATCTTGACACACTTGTTGCTAACGTATTTCCATATAATTTGTCGACATTTTCTTTTTGAAGCTTTTGTGGTAAATTGGTATAAGCTAAGGCTTGTAAGTCTTTTGGTAATTTTTCCTGCCAATTAGCCTCTTTTTTGTAATATTGATAAATTTCATACCACATTGGCAAAATTTCTTTATTGTCTCGTAACCTAGCAATATTTTCTAACAATTGTTCATAGGTAACTACCTCATTTACCAATTCATATTGCTTATTTAGCATATCGCTTCTTTCTTGTAACTTTGGATATAATTTTTTTACTTTTGGAATTAGCATAGAAGGTCTTAATGATTTCCCTTCTTTGTCTGAAGAAGTATAGGACAAATAGATTTTTTCTTCTGCTGTGGTAAAAGCTTTATAAATGTTAAAATTGTCTTCATATAGCCTTTCTAAAGTCCCTTTTGCTAATTCTATTCCATCCTGTTTTAAGTATTCCCTATCCTTATCGTCTAAAAATCCCTCTTCCTTATTGACACTTGGAAAACTGCCATCGTTTAATCCGATAATAAATACCACTTTTACTTTATGACTGCGTGAACGGTCAATATCGCCAAAGGTCACTTGGTCTTGTGTTCCAGGTATTTTACCTAATTCACTATTTTTTAATCCGATTTGAAGTATTTTGCGATATTGGTCTAGTGTGATTTTATCTTCTCCAAATATAAGCACTATTTCATCTAATAAACTTAAAATAACTTTGTAACTTGCTATGTATTCATTGGCTAAATCTATCTTTGCTTTTTCTTCTAACTCTTGTACCTTCTTAGTGATTTTTTCTTCTAAATTTTGTTCTTGGAAAAAGTCATACAGGCATTTCGTAATAGCAATAGCCGTCTTATTTTGATTTATTTTTTCTTTTAATGACAATAGTGGCTCAATGATTTGTTGTCTTAGTTCATTATATCTATCCATTTTCTCTGTTTCATAGATAAAATCTTTTTTCCATTTATTTTGCTTAATTCCCCATTTGTTACAATAATTTTCTAACTCGAATATCTCATCTTCCTCGATATTAGAAAATCCTAATTTCAGATAATTAAATACCGCTTCTGACGTAAAGTTTTTGCTAATTACTTCTAAAATAGCAAGTACATATTGGATGATAATATTTTGACTGACATCTCTTTTTTCATCGATAAATACTGGTATTTGATATTTCGAAAAGATGGCTCTTACCAAAGAAGCATAACCATCTATTTCTTTGGTAATAATGGCTATTTCTTTGTATCTCATCTTTTCGTTTCGTACTAACTGGGTAATTTTTTTGGCAATTTCCTCTATTTCTTCATATGGATTTTGGGCTAGAAATAGAGATAGATTTTCCACTTTTTCTTCATACTTTGTGGATTGTTGTTGGTTCATATTTTCACTTAGGTGTCTTAATTCCTTGCTTTTAAATCGATACGTTCCTGTTAAATGCACTGGCTCTTCTAAAGAAAAATCATTTTCATTTACCATACTCCAAATTTTTGCAATCATCACTTTATTAGAAAAAAATATATCTGTATCAGGATTGCTATTGGTATTCAAATCATCACAGCAAATAGTTATATTTACTTGTTTTGCAAGTTTCACAAATTTTTCTATTACTTGATATTCTTGCTTGGTAAATCCAGCAAATTCATCAAAATAAAGGATAGCATCTTTTATTAAATCAGTTTCTTCTATTTTGGCCTCTAATAGGTTCAATAAGTCGGTTTCTTCTATGTATTTGCCTTCTATTTGCTCTTGGAATTTCTCATAAACTACAAGCATATCACTTAATTTGGTTTTTAATAGTGGGTCTTCTACTTGTTCTATTTCTTGTTTCAAGTCTTCTGATGTTATGGCATGTTTTTTAAATTCTGTTATAGCATTCATTGCTAAGTCGATATTTTCATCTGATTTTCCCAAAAATTTTAATTCTTTTTTGTTTTGGTTCAAAATCGAATATATCAGCATAGATTTTCCTTGCTTGGATAAATGGGTCTTGCTACTTCCCCCTATTTCTTCTAACACACGATAAGCCATTCTGCTTAGGGTAACGACTTCTGCTGTTAAAACGGCATGTCTTTTAACAGTTTTCATCAGCTTTTCTTCTGCTGTAAATGAAAACTGCTCTGGTGTAATCATATATATTTTTTTCTCTGTTTCCAAGCAATTGGCTATTTCTTGAAAACAATAGGTACTTTTTCCACTTCCTGGTTTTCCATATATGATTTTTAGTCCCATTTTTTCCTCCATTTTTTATATCTTATTCTATCTTACTTTTCTGCTTCTCTTCTCCAATAATACAAATATTGCTGTGCTATCCCTGCTAAATTCCCAAATTTTTTCGTTGCCAATTCTTCAATTTGTTTTTTACTTACTTTTTCTTCTTCTGGCTCTCCGATATATAAGTCATTCATAACTCTTCTTACCCATACATCAATAGGAAATACTTCTAATCTCTTTAAATCGGAAAATAGTAATATGCAATCTGCTACTTTATTTCCCACTCCTGATAGCTTTAGCAATTGTTCTTTTACTTCTAACGTATTCGCATTTTGTCTCATTTTCTCCAAATCTATTTGTTTACTTACTATCCTTTGTGTGGTCTCATACACTCTTTTATCTCGAAATCCTAATCCTAAGGCTCTATATTCTTGAATGGTAACTTCTTTTAATTGTTCTGGTGTTGGAAACGTATAATAGTCTTTTCCTTTCCATGTGATTTTATTTCCATATTTCTTTGCTAATCTTTCGATAATCCCTTTAATTCTTGGAATATTATTGTTAGCAGAAATGATATAGGATAAAATCGTTTCCCATAAGTCCTGATTTAAAAGGCGTATTCCCTTTCCATACTGTATGCTTACTTTCATATTCTCATCCACTTTGGCTAATTGTTCCTTTATTTTAGTATAATCACGTTTTAAATCAAAATACTGTTCTACTAACTTTTCAATATCCTCTTTTCCAAAACTTTCAATTATAATTTGTTCGTTTTCTTTTTTTACACATAACACATTTTCACGAACAACCCCAAGGTAACTCTCATCTTCTTGCTTATTCCATCGAAAGCATTGTCCACATTCAAAAATGTCTTTTGGTTCAAAATTATCTATTTTTTTAATAATTGTTCTTTGTTCTCTCATTTTTATCCCCTTTATTGATACCAAAATTATATCATTTTTTTTCTTTCTCTACAATGCTTTTCGTGTAAAGTTACGTTTTTTTAAATCCTAATCCCACAACCTCTCTTGAATTTGTAATCACAATAAAACTTGTTGGGTCCACTTGCCTTGCAATCATCTTAATCTTAGCAATATCCCTTCGAGAAGCTGCACACATAAGCACTAGCTTTTCTTCGTTGGTGTACATCCCCTTTCCCAAAAGACCAGTGGTCCCCCTTTTGATTTTCTCTCCTATTTTTTCAGCAATTTCCTCGTTTTTATTGGATACGATAAACAACAATTTTGTAAAATAAATGCCTTCAAATAATATATCAATCATCTTTCCCATCAAATAAATGGTAATTGCAGAATAGAGCCCTATTTCTATTTCTCGAAAGAAAAAAACATTGAGTGAAACAATGGCAATATCTATCATAATAATCACTCGGCTCATGCTAATGGTTGGCTTATATTCTTTGGCAATATAACTAATCAAATCGGTTCCACCTGTGGAAGAATTCACCTTCAAAATCAAAGCTGTTCCGTAATCCGATAATAATCCCACCATAAATGCAAGCTAAAAATCGGTCACTGGTCAGCGGTTGCAATTTATCTAAAAAGTCAATAAAAATCGACAAGGCAATTGTTCCAATTAAAGATTTTACAAAAAAACTTTTCCCTATTTTATAAATGGCCACCATAAATAAAGGAACATTAATGGCTAATATCATTGTTCCCATTGGTATGTGCAATAAATAATAAGTTATGGTTGCCACACCAGATATTCCACCAGATGACAATTGATTGGGTAACAAAAACAAAGAAACAGCTATTGCTATTATAAACGAGCCTGCTATTGTCCCTAAAATTTCAATTCCTAATTTTTTAGCCTTCATATAAATTTCTCCTTGTTTACATTATTGGCATTTATTGGTGTTTTTATGCAAGATACCGCAAAAGAAAAGAGACTTTGAATTTTCAAAATCTCTTTTACAATTATTATAAACCTACTGAATTAGTTACTTCTCTTACTGCTCTTTGCAAATTAGCTTGTTTTTCCGTTAGTCCAAACGTGATAAATCTTACGACTTTATTATCCACGTTTCTGATGTCTTCTTCTGTAATATTCTCTAAGTCCCAAATACTTCCGTCCAAAAGCAATTTACTTCTATAAAATTCTTTGGTTAATAATTCTGCATGGGTAGCTGTTTTAATACCATCGATTGTATCACTTGCGATTCCATTTGCTTCTG
>CANPHV010000022.1 GCA_947573965.1 uncultured Clostridium sp. | reverse complement strand
CAAAAAGGTCCGTCCCCTGTGGCTCTGTGCTTCTTTAAGGAAGGAGAACAAGAAAAGTGAAAAAAGAAGAACTAGGAATTTACATTCATATACCATTCTGTAAAAGCAAATGTTACTATTGTGATTTCACATCTTATACAGATAAGTGCAATCAACAAGAAGAATACATAAAAAAAGTATTAGACGAGATGGAACAATATAATTTCCGGAGATTATCATGTAACAACCATCTATTTAGGAGGAGGAACACCTTCTTATATAGAAGAAAAATACATAAAACAAATGCTAGAAAAACTAAAACAGAAATTAGGAAAGAATGAAACAAAATGGGAAGAGCTAGAAATAACCATAGAAGTAAATCCAGGAACAATAACCGAAGCAAAATTAGAACAATATAAAGAAGTAGGAATAAATCGTATTAGCCTTGGACTACAAAGTACAAAAGATGCTTTATTAAAGCAAATTGGTAGAATTCATAATTATCAAGAATTTTTAGAAGCTTATTCTATGATAAAAAAAGTAGGATTTGAAAATATAAATGTAGATTTGATGATAGGTCTACCAAACCAAACCATTCAAGATATTAAACATACATTAGAAGAAATCAAGAGATTAGAGCCACAGCATATAAGTGTATATTCTTTAATAGTAGAAGAAAATACTAAGATGGAAAAGTTATTAAGTGAAGGCGTATTGCAATTGCCAGAAGAAGAAAAAGAGAGACAAATGTATTGGTATGTAAAAAACACCTTGGAATTAGCAGGATATGAACATTACGAGATATCTAATTTTGCCAAAAATGGCAAAACCTCTAAGCACAATACAAATTGTTGGGAACAAAAAGAATATATAGGATTAGGTGCTACAGCACATTCCTATTTGAAAGGGATAAGATTTTCAAATTCAGCTTTTCCAGAAAAAGGGCAGTGGGATTTTAAAGAGAAAAAAATAGAAGAAAGGCAAACGCTAGAAGAGAAAAAGAAAGAATACATGCTATTAGGCTTAAGAAAAATAAAAGGGGTAAGCATTCAAAAATTCAAAGAAAAATATTTAGACAATCCTATTTTTCTATTTCGTGAAGAGATTGCTAAGTTAGTAGATGAGGGCCTTTTAGAGATAGACGGTGATTGGATTCGATTGACGAAGAAAGGTCTTGATTTTGCTAATTTAGTATGGGAGCAATTTGTTTAAAATAAAAAAGAAAAAATGTTCGTAAAAAGTATTGACAATTTTTAAAATTGGAAATATAATAAAAGCGAACATTTTTTTTAGTGAAAATTTGGAGGTATTAAATGATAACAACACTACATATTAAAAATATAGGAATTATAGAAGATATAACAATAGACTTAAATCAAGGACTAAATGTATTAACAGGAGAAACAGGCGCAGGAAAGACACTTATTATAGACTCTTTGCAAATTATATCAGGAGGAAGATTTTCAAAGGAAATGATGAGAAAAGGAGAAAACCAATCCTTTGTTGAGTTATGCATGTACGAACCAGAAAATGAAAAAGCAATAGATGGAAATATCATTGTATCCAGAGAAATTAATGTAAACGGAAAAAATATGTGTAAAATCAATGGAAGAATGGTAACCGTAAACGAACTAAAAGAATTCATGAATAGGTTCATGGAAATCCATGGACAAAATGACAATCAAAACTTATTAGAAAGCAAAATGCATCTAAAATACTTAGATGGATTTACAGGAGAAAATCTTTTAGAAAAAAAGCAAAAATATAGCAAACTATATGACCAATATTGTGAAATCAAACAAGAGCTAAAAAATAACTTTGGAGATGAAAAAGAAAAGCAAAGAAAATTAGACTTATTAAGCTATCAAATAAAAGAAATAGAAGAAGCCAAACTAAAAGTAGGAGAAGAAGTACAATTAGAAGAAAAAAGAAAAGTCATACAAAATGCAGAAAAAATAACAGAAAATTTACAAGAAGCAGATGTATTAATTTCAGAAAATGGAATTGACAGTATTAGTATGGCAATAAGAGCCTTAGAAAAAATAGAACCAATTGATGCTAAGTACGAAAAAGCTTCCAACGAATTAAAGAGTATTTATTATGAATTACAAGAATTAGCAAGAGATGTAAACAGCTATAAAAGTGATATGGACTTTAGTGAAGAAGAAAGAGATTTTATCGAAGAAAGATTAAACGTAATCTACTCTTTGAAAAGAAAATATGGAAATTCCATAGAAGAAATTTTGAAATATAAGCAAGACATACAAGAAGAAGTAGAACATATTGAAAACTTAGAACAATACAATGAGAAATTAAAAAAGAAACAAAAAGAAATCGAAGAACAAATGAAACTATTAGCCGACCAAATGCATGAAATAAGAAGTAAAAAAGCAAAAGAACTAAGCGAGAAAATTAATCAAGAATTAGAAGAACTAGAAATGAAAAATGCAAAAATCAATGTAAAAGTTATGTACTTAGAAAATGAATATTTAAAAACAGGAAAAGACAATGTCACCTTTAATATTATAACCAATAAAGGTGAAGAAGAAAAGGAATTATCCAAAATAGCATCTGGTGGGGAAATGTCAAGAACCATGCTTGCCATTAAAAAAGTATTAGCGGATAGTGATAAAATGTCCATTCTAGTATTTGATGAGATTGACACAGGGATTAGTGGAAAAGCAGCCAATCGTGTGGCTAGTAAATTAAAGAAAATTGCAAGCAACCATCAAGTTATGTGTATTTCGCACTTACCAAATATCGCAGCCATGGCAGATTATAATTACTTTATTAGCAAAGAAGTATATCAAGATAGAACGAAGACGCAAGTTAGACAATTACAAGAAGAGGAAGTGATTGAGGAGATTGCGAGAATTTCTTCTGGCGAAGTAAATGAAGTGAGTTTGCAATATGCAAGTGAATTGAGAAATAAAAAAGCTTCTTAAAAAAGAAGTTAAACAAAAGTGCCAATAAAATGGTGCTTTTTATATTGCAAGAAAAGTTTCTTATTTCGAATAAATTAGAAAAAAATGGATAAACTAAAAAGAAAAGAAGGGAGAGAAAAAGAATGAAAGACTTTTTAGAAATTTTAGAAGTGCAAGCATTAGAAATATTAGACTCAAGAGGAAATCCAACCATACAAGTAGAAGTTGTATTAGAAGGAGGATTTAGGGGCGTTTCTTCTGTACCATCAGGAGCATCCACAGGTAGTTTTGAAGCAGTAGAACTTAGAGATGGAGACAAAAGTAGATATTTTGGAAAAGGGGTACAAAAAGCAGTAGAAAACGTTAATAAAAAAATAGCCAAAAAAATAGTAGGAATGAATGCTTATGACCAAAGGAAACTAGACCAAGAATTAGTAAAATTAGATGACACACCAAACAAATCCAATTTAGGAGCAAATAGTTTATTAGGGGTATCTTTAGCCGTAGCAAGAGCGGCAGCAGAGTCTTTAAATATGGAACTATACCAATATATAGGAGGAATTCAAGCTAAAGAGTTACCTGTTCCTATGATGAACATTTTAAATGGAGGAAAACACTCTGAAAACAATATAAGTATTCAAGAATTTATGATTATGCCAGTAGGAGAAATAACCTTCCAAGAAAGATTAAAAAGAGGAGTAGAAGTATATCATACATTAAAAAAGGTCTTAAAAGAAAATGGTTATGCAGTAGGAGTAGGAGATGAAGGAGGATTTGCTCCTAACTTAGAGAATGAAGAACAAGCGTTAGACTTAATTTTAGAGGCAATCAAAAAAGCAGGATATGAACCAGGAAAAGACATTGTATTAGCATTAGATATAGCATCAACCGAAATGTATGATGAAGCCCAGAAAATAGGAAAAGAAGGATATTATTTCTGGAAAACAAAACAAATGAAAACGAAGCAAGAAATGGTGCAATATATAGTAGAACTATGCGAAAAATATCCAATTGTATCTGTGGAGGATGGATTAGCAGAAGAGGACTGGGAAAGTTGGAAAGAACTAACTAATAAAATCGGAGATAAAATACAATTAGTAGGAGATGACTTATTTGTAACGAATCCAAAAAGATTAAGAAATGGAATTGAAAAAAATATTGCAAATAGCATTCTAATTAAACCAAACCAAATTGGAACCTTAACAGAAACGTTAGATACCATTTATATGGCAAAAAGCAATGGCTATAAAACCGTTATTTCTCATCGTTCTGGAGAAACAGATGACACAACTATTGCTGATATAGCAGTAGGGGTAAATGGTGGTCAAATAAAAACAGGAGCACCATGTAGAATTGACAGAGTAGCTAAATATAATAGACTTTTAAAAATTGAAGCAGAATTATAAAAAAACAGGGATTTTAAGGAGCTTTCCTTTTATCCCTGTTTTATATTTTTAATTCATTTTGTTATGAAGAATTGTTAATTTAATAATAGAATAAATAAACAATCCAGCAGCTAAAATAGAAAATCCAATCAAAGTAATGGTACCAGCTTTTGGTAAAACAACAGGTGGTTCTTCTAATAAAAGCTTTGGTGAAATATCAGATGTTTTAGTTTGCTTTTTAGCATCAAAGTCAGTATAATCAACATCTACTTTTTGGTTTGTATTCAATATTTTATCAACAATAGCACTATTGAAGTTTTCTTTTAATTTTAATTTGTATTGAACAGTTGCTGTTTGTCCACTTGTTAATTCTGGAATTGTCCAAGTAATAGAATTGTTAGTTGTATCTACTTTAGCAGAGATATTTCCAATATTGGCTTTAGAAACATAAGCAAAGTCAAAGTTTTGGATAATTTCTACTGGGAAGTAGTCTACTATTGTAATATCTTTTAGTGTCTTTTCAATTGGCATTAATGCTTTATAAATATCATCTGTAATTGTTTTTTCAATATCGGCATCGGTTACATAGTAGAATGTACCAGCAGTTGGATTGGTTTGTGTACCAAATACTTCTTTAATAATTTGTCCAAAATTTTTGGTAGTTGTTGCAGGAACATAAGCTTCATCTTTAATTCCTGTAAGCATAGTAATTAACTCAATACCTTTTGCTTCAATTGCTTTTAATTGTTGATTTGTTTTAGCAATTACATCATCAGAATAATATTTTTTGTCATAATCAATAGCAACATTTGGAATACCATCCGTTAGAACAATCATGTATTTGTTGTTATCTTCTTTTGAAAATTGTTGACTAGCTAATAATAATCCTGATTGTAAGTCTGTTCTAGGTCCATTGGTTTCAATATTAGAAATGGCATTGGTTAAGGTGGTTACATTATCACTTAATGGAGAAACAACGGAAGCATCATCAATTGTTGACTCTAAAGTTTGGTCAACATTGGTTGAAAATCTAACAATTCCAATTTTTAAACTGTCATTATCTTTTAAAAGATTAGAAACTAAGCTATTAGCAGAATTGAAGATTAGGTCTTTTCTTGTTTTACCATCAGAAACTTCTTCTGTCATACTGTCAGAGTTGTCTAATACTAACATGAGTTCACCAGTTGGTTTGTCTGCAATTTCTTCGTTGGTAACTTGTAATTGCAAGGTTACTTCTTTGTTGGCTAAATCTTTGCTGATTAATTTTTTTTCAAATTTGGAATGTTGTCCAAATGGGATAGTGCAAATTGGTTCTTCTACAACACTCATGGTAACAGTGCTATAAGAAGCCATTGATACATTTGCCATTAAAATAATGATTAAAAATAGTCCTATTAAAATTTTGTTTTTCATAAGAAATACGCTCCTTTTTCTTAGTATTTTCCATAATATTATAACACATATTAAGAATTATACAATGTTTTTTTCAAAATAATTAAAAATTGTGCAACAAACTATTGTAAAAAACTAGAAAATATGTTAAAATTTATAATAGTGATAAAAACAAAACCAATTAAAAAGCAAAGTAAATATATTATAAGCATAGGCAACAGAGAAGATGAACGAGGCTGAAATTCATCTCCTATCCAATATATCGAAATTTCACTTTTTAGGTCTTTTTCCGAAATAGAACAGAGTAAGAAAAAGCGGTCGAACCGTTAAAACGAAAGAGGTTAGTAAAAAACTAATAAATTTAGGTGGTACCACGAATGATAGCCATTTCGTCCTAGAAAGAGGAACGAAGTGGCTTTTTAGATGGAAAACCTCAAAGGATGTGTTGAAATGGAAAAAAACAAAAATTTAGAATATTACTTAGACTCTAGAATTTATAGTAAAGAAGAAGTAAAGCAAAGCATTGCAGAAACCAAAAAAGAATTTCCCAATAAAAAAGTAGAAGTCAAAGTTATCTTAAACGAATTCGGAATGTATATCATAACCTTTCAATTCGAAAACCAAAAAAGTTGGTTTAATCGAATTGTCATTAAAATTTGGAGAAGATTCAAAAAGACATTAATGCTAGGCGCAGGGGAAAAGGATAGATATGAGCAATATAAGCAAACTAACAAAATTTATAAACCATATTAAAAATAGAAAAAAAGGAGAGTAACACAAATTATGAAAGAGCAAATTGCAAAAATCAAAGAAAATTCAATCAAAGAAATCACAGCATGTCAAGAAGAAAAAGAACTAAATGAATTAAAAGTAAAATACTTAGGAAAAAAAGGTGAGTTAACGGTTGTATTAAGAGGAATGGGAGCTTTAAGCCCAGAAGAAAGACCAGTAATTGGTAGCTTAGTTAATCAAGTAAGAGACGAACTAGAAAGTCTAGTGCAAAAGAAAGAAAAAGAATTTAAAACAAAAGAACTAGAAAAGAAACTAGAAACAGAAAATATTGACGTAACCGAACCAAGCAAAAAGGTAGTTTTGGGTTCTTTGCATCCAATTACCCAAATAATTCAAGAAGTAGAAGAAATCTTTTTAGGGATGGGATACAAAATAGCAGATGGACCAGAGGTAGAAAAAGCCATCTATAATTTTGACAAATTAAATACGCCACCAGACCATCCAGCAAGAGATGTACAAGATACTTTTTACATAACAGAGGATATTGTATTAAGAAGTCAAACTTCTCCTGTACAAGCAAGAGTTATGGAAAACCAAAAACCACCAATCAAAATCATTTGTCCAGGAGCTGTGTATCGTTCCGACAGTGTAGATGCGACACATTCACCAGTATTCCATCAAATAGAAGGATTAGTAGTAGATAAAAATATAGCTATGACAGATTTAAAAGGAACTTTAGAAATGTTTGCTAAAAAATGTTTAGGAGAAAATACCAAAATCAGATTTAGACCTCATCATTTTCCATTTACAGAACCAAGTGCAGAAGCAGACGTATCTTGCTTCGTGTGCGGAGGAAAAGGATGTAGAGTATGTAAAGGAGAAGGATGGATTGAATTATTAGGTTGTGGAATGGTTCATCCAAATGTATTACAATATTGTGGCATTGACCCAGAAGAATATTCAGGATTTGCCTTTGGATTTGGTGTAGAGAGAATCGCTATGGCAAAATTTGGCATTGAAGATATGAGATTATTATATGAAAACGATGCTAGATTTTTAAAACAATTTTAGAAATTAATTAAAAATTTAGTTAATTAGGAGTGTTGAAATATGGGATTATTTGGAAAAGGATATAAAGCAGGAAAAGTTTATAATATGTCAGATGCTTTAAAAATAGTAAAACAAGACAGGCTTATTGAGCTTAAAGAAGTAGCAGGGGGATATATGATTGTAAATGAAGCAGAAGAAAGAGCAAAGGCAAATCAAGAAGTAAGCCCAAAAGTAAGTCAAAAGGAAAGAAAACAAGAATTCAGCAATAGAATAAATGGAAATGGGGCTTATCAAGAAATTAATTTTAAGCCTTGTGATTATGAAAAAGTTAATAATAGAAGGAAACGATGGAAGGCAAAAGAGTTTACAAGATAGAAGGGAATTTCCCCAAGTAAACCCGGAACGAGTGGGGACGAGTGGGGAAGTAGGAAGAAAAAGGAGAAGAGAGTAAATGAAAGCAAGTATAGAATGGTTGAAAGAATATAGTGATATTGATATAGATACAGTCCAACTAGGAGACATTTTAACAATGACAGGGTCTAAGGTAGAAACTATAGACCAAACAGGAAATGACATTAAAAATGTAGTAGTTGGAAAGATTTTAGAAATTGAAAAACACCCAGATGCAGATAAATTAGTGGTAACAAAGGTTGATGTGGGAACTGAAAGACTACAAATTGTAACAGGGGCCAATAATATTAAAGTAGGAGATATTGTGCCAATTGCCAAAGATGGCTCAGAACTTCCAGGAGGCGTGAATATCAAAAAAGGAATGCTAAGAGGCATTGAGTCTTGTGGTATGATGTGTTCTGTGGGGGAACTAAATTTAACCTTAGCAGATTATCCAGGACAAATAGAGCATGGTATTATGATTTTAGATAAAAAGTTAGAAAAAGATTTAGGGAAAGATATTGTTGAGGTTTTGAATTTAAAAGAAGAAATCATTGATTTTGAAATTACTTCCAATCGACCAGATTGTTTTTCAATCGAAGGGCTAGGAAGAGAGACAGCAGCATCTCTGAAAAAAGAGTTTAAAAATCCAAGAAAAGATATTGATGAGATGAAAGTAGAAACGAAGACAGAATTAGAGGGCTTGAAAGTAGACATAGAAGCACCTGATTTGTGTTATCGTTATGTAGCAAGAATGGTTAAAAATGTTAAAATTGGTCCATCACCAGATTGGATGGTAAGAAGATTAAAGGCTTGTGGTATTAGAAGTATTAATAATATTGTTGATATTACAAATTATGTTATGCTAGAGATGGGGCAACCAATGCACGCTTTTGATATTCATTCGATTGAAGGGAAGCATATTACGGTAAGACGTGCGAAAAAGGGAGAAAAAATTACAACATTAGATAAACAAGAAAGAGAATTAGATGAAAATAATTTAGTCATAGCGGATGACAAAAAGGCAGTAGCCATAGCAGGTGTTATGGGAGGACTAAATTCTGAAATTGAAGCAGATACGGAAACCGTCGTGTTTGAGTCAGCTGTATTTTATGGTGGTAGCGTTAGAAAAACGGCTAAAAAAGTGGCTTTAAGAACAGAGAGTTCTTCTCGATTTGAAAAGGGATTGTCCTCTGAAAATGCAGTAAGAGCAGCCAATAGAGCTGTCCAATTAGTAGAACTATTAGGCGCTGGTGAAGCGGTAGAAGGAAAAATTGACGTCTATCCAACTAAGCAAAAAATAAATGAAATTGACTTAAATGTTTCTAAAATAAATGGTTTGCTTGGAACGAACTTGTCAAAACAAGAAATGATAGAAATATTAGAACCATTAGATATCAAAGTAGAAAACGATAAAGTAATTAGCCCTTATTTTAGAATGGATTTAGAATTTGTAGCCGATATTGCAGAAGAAATTGGTCGTTTTTATGGTTATGATAAGCTAGATTCTACTTTGATTAAAGCAGATACGACGTTAGGGGTTAGAAATAAAGAACAAAATATCCAAAAGAAAATAAGAGAAATATTGGTTAATAGTGGACTTTCAGAAATTTATACATATGGTTTTGTAAGCGAAAAAGATTTAGAAATGTCAAACATTAGTGAAGAAGTAAAAAAATATGCTATTACCATTCAAAATCCGTTAAGTGATGAATATAAATTAATGAGACCAACTACAGTGCCAAGTATGATGCAAATTTTAGCAACGAACAATAATAAGAAAAACAAACAAGTAAAATTATTTGATTTGTCAAAGAGCTATAAAAATGTAAAACAAGAGGTTCAAAATGGAGAAGTGCCTTTACAAGAAGAAATTTTGACGGTTGGTATGTATGGAGAAGACGTAGACTTTTATACGTTAAAAGGTATTCTTGAAAATATATTAGAAGCTATCAATGTGGCTCGTTATGACGTAGAAAAAGAAACTAAAAATGCGTCTTATCATCCAGGAAGATGTGCTAATTTGAAAGTAGGGGTAGATGTGATTGCAACATGGGGGGAAGTGCATCCACAAGTATTGAATAACTATGATATTTCAAAAAGAGCCTATTTAGCAGAGGTTAATGTTACAAAATTAGTGAAATATGCCAAAGCGAATAAAAAGTATGTAGAAGTACCAAAATTCCCAGCTGTGGAAAGAGATATTGCAGTGATAGTAGATGAAAAAGTAGAAGTTGGTCAGATTGAAAAGATTGTTACGAAAAAAGCAAAGAAATTGCTAGAGAGTATGCAGTTATTTGATATTTATCGTGATGAGAAATTGGGAGAAAATAAGAAGAGTGTTGCATATTCTTTGATTTTTAGAGATAAAAGTAAGACTTTGAGTGATGAAGAGATTAATACAGTTATGGAGAGCATTGTTTCTGAATTGGAGAAGTCTTTGGGAGCAACTTTAAGAAAATAAAAGAAGGAGATCTAGTTATCTCCTTCTTCTTTTGCCTTTTGACCGGCTACAAAACCAGAACGATAGGCTTTCGATTTGACCCAAGGGGCTAATTGCGCCATATTGCTAGAATTTCCAGCTTTGTATCCTTTTTTCCATTCCTCTTGGTCTAACCTGAGGAACATCCGTGGCATTTCCTTATACATAAAGTAATAAAAACGTAACAAAAAAAGGTAGACAAAAAGAGAAAAATGTAATATGATATAGGCATAAAAGTAATCTACAAAGGAGGAAGCAAAAATGGAAAAAGAAGTAACTAAAAAAAGATTATCACCAGAAGCAACAGTATTGTTAACCATAGGAGGTTGTGCACTTGCCGTTGTAGTATATAGGATTTTATATTTTGTTATAGCAGGAAACTAATAAAAAGTGAGAAAGAAACTACGATTTTCGTAGTTTTTTTGCATGAAAGACTTGACAAATCTTAAAAAAAGGTGTAAAGTATTAATGCATTACAAAAAAGAGAGGTAATAACGATGGAAAAAAACGTAAAAATTAGTATGTTAAATGAAATTTACGGAAAGTTGTTAACCCAAAAACAAAATGAAATTTTAGACGATTATTATAACCAAGACTTATCCTTATCAGAAATAGCCGAAAACAACCAAATAACAAGGCAAGCGGTAAGAGATATCTTGCAAAAAGCAGAAAAGAAACTAAACGAATACGAGCAAAAATTAATGCTATTGAAAAAAGAAGAAGAAAAAGAAAAGAAAATCAAAAAAATATTAGCAGAACTAACCAACCAAAAAGAAAAATGCAACTTAGAGACCCAAAAGATTTTAGAAAAAATCGAAAAAAATCTAAGAGATTTAGAATAAGGAAGTGAGATAGATGGCTTTTGAAGGACTATCTTCTAGGTTACAAGAAATAACCAGAAAAATCAGAGGAAAAGCAAGAATAACAGAAACCGACTTAAAAGAAATGTTAAGAGAGGTAAAACTAGCCCTTTTAGAAGCAGATGTCAACTATAAAATTGTAAAAGAGTTCATCGAAACCATCAAAGAAAAAGCACTAGGGCAAGACGTTCTAAAATCCTTAACACCAGGGCAACAAGTAGTCAAAATCGTAAAAGACGAAATGGTAGAATTATTGCGGAGGAACAGAAAGCAAAATTAGTTTCACACCAAATCCGCCAACTATCATCATGCTAGTGGGACTGCAAGGTTCTGGTAAAACAACAACTTCGGGAAAACTTGCTAATTTATTAAGAAAACAAGGAAAAAATCCAATATTAGTAGCATGTGATGTTTATCGTCCAGCGGCAATCAAACAATTACAAGTAGTAGGAAAACAGTTAAACATTCCTGTTTTTGCCAATGAGAACTCAAAAGACGTCGTGCACATTGCGAAACAAGCCATATCAACAGCAATTTCCAAATTAAATGACGTCATCATATTAGATACAGCGGGACGTTTGCATATTGATGAGCAACTAATGGATGAACTGAAAAATTTGAAAGCTAATATTAAGCCACATGAAATTTTATTAGTAGTTGACAGTATGACAGGTCAAGACGCCGTTAATGTAGCAGAAAAATTCAAGGATGCGATTCGGCATTGATGGAGTAATACTAACCAAATTGGATGGTGACACCAGAGGTGGAGCAGCCTTATCTGTTAAAAAAGTAACGGGAAGACCAATCAAATTTGCAGCAACAGGAGAAAAACTAAGTGATATCGAAGTATTCCATCCAGATAGAATGACAAGTAGAATTTTAGGAATGGGAGATATCTTATCTGTTATTGAAAAAGCAGAAGAAAGTTTTGACTTAGCAGAAGCAGAAAAATTAGAAAAACAATTAAAGAAAAAAGAATTAGACTTAGATGATTATTTAGCACAATTAAGACAAGTGAAAAAGATGGGTTCTTTTTCATCCCTTTTAAAAATGATACCAGGAATGAACCAAATCAAAGATTTAAAAGTTGATGACAAAGAATTCGAAAAAATAGAAGCTATCATCTGTTCCATGACTAAAAAAGAAAAAAGAGATACTAAGATTTTAAATGCAAGTCGTAGACAGCGTATCGCAAAGGGAAGTGGAACAACGGTACAAGACATAAACAAATTTATTAAATCCTTTGAAATGACACAAAAGATGATGAAACAAATGAAAAACAACAAAGGAGGCATGAAAAAATTACTAAATGGAATAGACGAAAATGCCTTAAAGAATTTTAAATTTTAACAATTACGTTATTAACTTTATTATATAAATATTAAAAAAAATTGAAAGGAGAGGTAAAAATGGTAAAAATCAGATTACAAAGACAAGGAAAGAAAAAAGCTCCATTTTATCATATCGTAGTAGCAGACTCAAGAAGTCCAAGAGATGGTAAAATAATTGAGCAATTAGGAACTTATGACCCAATGACAGAACCAGCAACAATCCGTTTAGACAAAGAAAAAGTTGAAAAATGGATTAAAAATGGTGCAAAACCAACAGACACAGTAAAAGCATTAATTGAAAAAGCATAGGGATGGTCATTCTGGGACAGGCACAAAGTGACCATATGAAGTGGAGGACTTGAAAGTATGAAAGATATCTTAGAAACAATCATTTTAAACTTGGTGGACAATAAAGAAGCTGTGGAAATTAAAGAAGTAGAAGGCGAAAAATCTGTTGTTTTTGAAGTAAAAGTAGCAGATAGCGACATGGGGGAAATTATAGGAAAGCAAGGTAGACTTGCTAAATCAATTAGAACTGTAATGAAAGCTGTTGCAACCAGAGAACAGAAAAGAGTTTCCGTAGAATTTATTGGATAATGGAGTTTATTATGACAAAGTATCTTGAAATAGGTCAAATTGTAAATCATTTTGGAATTAAAGGGATGGTGAAAATCAAACCTTTTACCGATGATATTACTCGATTTGACAAATTAGAAACCATATATATCGAAACGAAAAAACAAAAAAAAGAATACAAAATCGAAGAGGTAAAGTATCATAAAAATATGGTGCTAATGAAGCTTGAGGGAATTAACACAGTAGAAGAGGCAGAAACTCTGCGTCAAAGTTATTTGTTAGTTGACCGAGAGAAAGAAGAACCTTTAGAGGAAGGTGTCTATTACATAGTAGACTTACTAGGCTTAGAAGTTTATACAGAGGAAGAAAAACTGCTAGGTAAAGTAGAAGATATTTTCAATACAGGAAGTAACGATATATATGTAGTAAAAGATGAATTAGGTAAACAAATCCTTTTACCAGGTATTCCAGAAGTATTAAAAAATGTGGATTTGGAAAAAGGAAAGATAACAGTTCATCTGATACCAGGTTTAATGTAACAGAAAAACCAATAATAGGGAGGAGCCATAATGAAATTTGATATTTTAACTCTTTTCCCTGAAATGTTTGAACCACTTAAAACAAGTGTGATTGGAAAAGCAGTACAAAAAGAGCAAATAGCTATCAATTTAGTTAATATTAGGGATTTTTCAAAAGACAAACATAAAAAGGTAGATGATACCCCATATGGTGGTGGGGCAGGTATGGTAATGAAGCCAGATGTAGTATATAGTGCTTATCAATCGGTTGAAAAACAGAGTCAAAAAGCAAAAGTTATCTATATGTCACCACAAGGAAAAACATTAAACCAACAAAAAGTAGAAGAATTAAGCAAAGAAAGTCATCTTATTATTCTTTGTGGACACTATGAGGGAATTGACCAAAGAGTGTTAGATAAAATTGTGGATGAAGAAATATCAATTGGAGATTATGTGTTAACTGGTGGGGAAATTCCTGCTATGGTGCTAATCGACAGTGTTAGTAGATATGTCGAAGGTGTGCTAAATCAAGAATCGATTCAAGAAGAAAGTTTTTCCAACGGGATGCTTGAATATCCACAATATACAAGACCAGAAGTATTTGAGGGCGAGTCAGTTCCAGAAATATTATTGTCTGGTCATCATGAAAAGATAGACAGATGGCGAAAGCAAAAATCATTAGAAATAACAAAAAGGAAAAGACCAGATTTGTTAAAGAATTAGTAAACGAAGTGCTAGATAAAGCACCGCTCGTGAATAAAAAGAAGGAGGAAATTCTAAAATGGATATTATTAAATCAATTGAACACGAACAATTAAAAAACAAGATACCAGAATTAAAAGTTGGTAATACTGTTAAAGTACACGTAAGAATAAAAGAAGGAAATAAAGAAAGAATCCAAGTATTTGAAGGAATTATCATTAAAGTACAAGGTGGAGGAGTTAACCAAACCTTTACTGTTAGAAAGATTTCTTATGGTGTAGGTGTTGAAAAGACTTTCTTAGTACACTCACCATTAGTTGAAAAAGTAGAATTAGTAAGAGTTGGTAAAGCAAGAAGAGCTAGATTATTCTACTTAAGAGACAGAGTTGGTAAAGCTGCTAAAACGAAGGAAAAAGTAGGAGCAAGAATTGAAGACAGAGAAATTATTATTAAAGAAGATTTAGCAGAAGAACCAGTTGCTGAAGAAGTAGTAGAAGAAGTAGCAACAGTAGAACCAGTAGCTGAAACACCAGCAGTAGAAGAAACTGCTAAAGTGGAAGAAGTAAAAGCAGAGGCTGCTCCAGAAGAAGCACCAGCTGTTGAAACAGAGGAAGTTACCGTTCAAGAAACAGTAGATACTGTAAAAGAAGAAGTTGTTGAGGACGTAAAAGAAGAACCAGTAGAAGCAGAAAAAGAAGAAGATAAAAAAGCAGAATAAAATAAAAAAGAGCCAGAGGGGACAGACCTTTTTGGCTCATTTTATTTTCTCTAAAATTATCAATCTTTCCTATATAAATTTTTTCATTTGCCCCATTCTAAAAATCCTAGCAAAAGTTTAGCAACTTTTGAGGATTTTTGAACGGTCCCCCCGAATTCATTACAAAATTTATATAGGAAAGATTTTTAAATGGAAAATTAAAGAGAGCCAAAAAGGTCTGTCCCCTCTGGCTCTTTTGTTTTAGATAGAACACATATCTTCCATGTTATATAATCCATCTGGCATCGTTACTAAGAAATTAGAAGCTTTAATAGCTCCTTCAGCAAAAACATTCCTAGAATAAGAAGTATGTTTCAATTCAAAAGTTTCAAACTCTCCAAAAAATTGAACCGTATGTTCTCCTACAATATTACCGCCACGAATGGAATGCATACCAATTTCATTTTTTTCTCTTTTTTCACGTTTATCATGGCGATTATATTCACGATGAAGAGAGTTACCAAGAGAAGCATTGATACTATCGGCAAGCATTTCTGCAGTTCCACTAGGACTATCTACTTTTCGATTATGATGCGTTTCCGTTATTTCAATATCAGTATCTTTTAATAAAGGGGCTAGCCATTGAAGCAATTTTCTCATAATCATAATGTCATAAGACATATTAGCTGACTTGAAAATAGGGATTTTTTTACTATATTCTTTGATTTTTTCTTCTTCTTCCTCTGAAAATCCAGTTGTAGCAATTACAATAGGCACATGATTGGAAACAGCATATTCTAAAATATTGAAAGTGGCAACAGGGACAGAAAAGTCGATGATGACGTCTGGTTTTTCTGTAATATTTTCTATTTTATTGAAAACAGGAAAAGCAAATTCACCTGTTACATTTCGGTCAAAACCACATTTCAAAACAAAATCTTTACGTTGTTCTACTAAATCACAAACAATTTGTCCCATTTTTCCACTACATCCATTTACCATTACTTCTAACATATTTTTTACCATCCTTTTTATTTCATTTTTAATAGTTCTAC
Organism: uncultured Clostridium sp.; assembly: GCA_947573965.1. Classification (GTDB taxonomy): domain Bacteria; phylum Bacillota; class Clostridia; order TANB77; family CAG-508; genus CAG-269. Next base: position 3,925 of record CANPHV010000022.1, on the reverse strand, counting down.
TTTTAATCCTTTTTCTTTTTCTTCACTTAACTTAGTTAAAGGTAGTCGAGGTATTCCGAAGTTATAGCCCAATATATTTAAAGCGGCTTTAACAGGAATAGGATTGACCTCGCTAAATAAAGCTTTAATAAGAGGCAAAGCTTCTAATTGCATTTGAGTGGCTTGTTTAAGATTACCTTCTAAAAAATTTTCAACCATTGTATGAGTATATTCTGGTATAACATTAGATAAAACAGAGACAACACCAATACCACCAAGGGATAAAACTGGCAAAATTTGGTCATCATTACCAGAATAAATGGATAAATTTTCGCCACATAAGTGAGCAATTTCAGCTACTTGTGATAAGTTTCCACTTGCTTCTTTGATAGCGACAATATTCTCAATTTTAGAAAGTTCTAAACAAGTTTTAGGCTCTATATTAATTCCAGTTCTGCTAGGTACATTATAAAGAATGATTGGCAAAGAAACATTTTTTGCAATTTCTTTATAATGCTCGATTAATCCATTTTGTGTACATTTATTGTAATAAGGGGTAACAATTAAAAGGCCATCTACGCCCAAAGTTTCTATTTTCTTAGAATAGTGAATGACTTGTTTTGTGTTATTTCCCCCTGTACCAGCAATAATAGGAACCCTTCCATGGGAAGTCTTAACAGCACATTGAATGGTTGCTATTTTTTCTTCTTCTGTCATAGTAGAGGCTTCACCAGTGGTTCCACACACAATGATACTGTCTACTTTGTTTTGAATTTGATTTTCAACAAGTTTTTCAAATTCTTTTAGATTGACACCATTTTCATTAAATGGTGTGCAGATGGCTGTGCCACAGCCTTTGAATAAAATTTTTTTCTTCATATAAATCACTCCTAAAAGAGTATCGGCACATAAATGTATTTACATCTATATTATATTGAAATTATATTATAAAAAATGGAAAAAAGAAATAAAAAAGTAAATAAATTTGAAAAAAATTTAAGTACATTGACAATGTACAAAATGTTGGATACAATATGTGCTGTAAGCATAATAAAAACATATATTAAATGCAAGAATAATAAGGCGAAAAAAGGTAAAACTAAAGAAAATGGGAGGAAAAGAGATGAAAAAGCAAAAGGGAATCACATTAATTGCACTAGTAATTACAATAATTATATTGCTAATTTTAGCAGGGATAAGTATTGCAACATTAACAGGGGAAAATGGAATTTTAAGTAAAGCTAATAATTCTAAAATAGAGACAGAAAAAGCCAGTGCTAAAGAGAAAGTACAAATGGCAATAATGAGTAGTTTTGATAATAGTGGGAAACTAGATTACACACAGTTAAAAACAAACTTAGATAACGTAGAAGGAATTGATGAAGCAACAGTACCACTAACTATAACAGAAGATACTTTTTCATTTACCGTAAAAGTAGATGGATATGATGTAACCATTGATGAAAATGGAAAAGTAACAGTGGAAGAAGCAATAGAAGGAAATCCAACACCAAATCCACCAGCAGGCGATACTGTAAAACCAGGAGAAATTGTAACAGATGGAAATAAGGAATATACAAATAATGGAACAGCAGTTATTCCAGAAGGATTTGCTATTGTACCTGGTTGTGATGATGTGTCAGAAGGATTAGTTATTTCCGATGATGCAGGAGATACAGAAGTAGACAGTAATAATATTGTAGCGAATGGAAATCAATTTGTATGGGTGCCAGTAACGAATATAGCTAATTTTAAAACAATAGAAGGATATGAGAATGGAAATCTGCAAAATTATTTAGCAAGTTGTTCTGAACCATCTACTAGTGGATATAATACTGAAGTTGCAGAATATAATAGTATGAAGCAAAGTGTAGAAGAAAATCAAGGGTTTTATATAGGGAGATATGAAGCTGGAAAAGATAGTAAAGGAAATTTAGTAGTTAAGAAAAATTCACCAGTTTATAATGATATTGGATGGGGAACCAGCATGACTGATATAACAGGAGGAGCTGTAGAACTATCAAAAAACTTTGTGAATGGGAAAAACTATCAAGGAAAAGTAACAAGTACATTAATATATGGAGTGCAATGGGATGCAACAATGCAATTTTTTGATAGTAACTATTTAAACCATAGTTGTGATGAAAATTCATATGTGAGAAATAGTGAAGGAAAGGGGAACTATGGTTCAATTGATTTAATCAAGACAGGTTCTAATGAAAGCTATAAAATGAAAAACATCTATGACATGGCAGGAAATGTGTGGGAATGGACGATGGAAGATTACAATATGTTTGGTCGAGTGCTACGAGGAGGGTGTTATACCCATACAGCTTCTAATGATCAAGTTTCTATTCGTGGTAGTAGTGGCTTGCCTGGTAATCATGTAGCTTTCGGTTTCAGAATTGCTTTATATCTCTAATGAGAAAATATAAGTTGGAAGGCATAAAAATAGAAAAAGTATAAGAAATATTAAACGTAAGAATAATAAGGCGAAAAAAGGTAAAACTAAGGAAAATGGGAGGAAAAGAGATGAAAAAGCAAAAGGGAATCACATTAATTGCACTAGTAATTACAATAATTATATTGCTAATTTTAGCAGGAATAAGTATTGCAACATTAACAGGAGAAAATGGAATTTTAAGTAAAGCTAATAATTCTAAAATAGAGACAGAAAAATCCAGTGCTAAAGAGAAAGTACAAATGGCAGTAATGAGCAGTTTTGATAATAGTGGAAAACTAGATTACACACAGTTAAAAACAAACCTAGATAACGTAGAAGGAATTGATGAAGAAACAGTGCCATCACCTACTATAACTAGGTTACCAATTACGGTAAATGTAGATGGATATGATGTAACCATTGATGAAAATGGAAAAGTAACAGTGGAAGAAGCAATAGAAGGAAATCCAACACCAAATCCACCAGCAGGCGATACTGTAAAACCAGGAGAAATTGTAACAGATGGAAATAAGGAATATACAAATAATGGAACAGCAGTTATTCCAGAAGGATTTGCTATTGTACCTGGTTGTGATGATGTGTCAGAAGGATTAGTTATTTCCGATGATGCAGGAGATACAGAAGTAGACAGTAATAATATTGTAGCGAATGGAAATCAATTTGTATGGGTGCCAGTAACCAATATAGACAACTTTGAAAGAATAGATGGATATGATAATGGAAATATACAAGGTAGACTAGCAGAATGTCTTGAACCCTTTTTGAATGGATACAGTACAGAGAAAACTGAATATGATACAATGAAACAAAGCGTAGAAGAAAATCAAGGATTTTATATAGGAAGATATGAGGCAGGAAAAGATAGTAAAGGGGATTTAGTAGTTAAGAAAAATTCACCTGTATATACTAATATTAAATGGGGAACGAGTATGACTGATATAACAGGAGGAGCTGTAGAACTATCAAAAAACTTTGTGAATGGGAAAAACTATCAAGGAAAAGTAACAAGTACATTAATATATGGAGTGCAATGGGATGCAACAATGCAATTTTTTGATAGTAACTATTTAAGTCATAGTTGCGATAAAAATTCTTATGTAAGAGATAGTACAGGAAAAGGACATTATGAATCAGAAAGTTCAATTACTACAGGTTCGAATGAGAATTATAAAGTAAAAAATATTTATGATATGGCAGGAAACGTATGGGAATGGACAATGGAAGTGTTTATTAGTGGGACTATTTCAGCACGTGTGCTACGAGGATGTGGCTATAATGATGAAGGTAGAGATAGTGTTTCTTATCGTGGCAATGGATTTCCATACGAAAGCCGTGAGATCTTTGGATTTCGTTTGGCTTTATATTTGTAATAACGTTTAGATGGTAATTTATAAAATAGACATTAGCACAAAAGAGTGTGCTAATGTTTTTTTTGGATAATGAAAACCCCACGTTTTACGTGGGGTTCTAAAAGCTTCTAGC
>CANPHV010000021.1 GCA_947573965.1 uncultured Clostridium sp. | reverse complement strand
CTAATTACAAAAAAAATAATGTAGACATTTTTTATTTTGCCTACATTAATTTTACTCTAACTTTCGATTTTCTTCTATTCCCAAAAATAGATACTTAAATTTTCATAAACTTGTCATATTCTAAAAAATGTCCCATATATATTAACTAAAGTCTAAACAAAAGCGATATTAAAGGAGGTATATAGATGGAAAATACAAGATTGTATGAAGACATCGCAAAAAGGACAGAGGGTGACATTTATGTAGGAGTAGTTGGTCCTGTAAGAACTGGTAAATCTACTTTTATTAAAAGATTTATGGATTTGTTGGTCATCCCCAATATTGATAATGAATACAAAAAAGAGAGGGCAAGAGATGAACTGCCTCAAAGTGCTGGTGGTAAAACCATCATGACAACAGAACCAAAGTTTATTCCAAATGAAGCAATTGAAATCTCTTTAGATAATAATCTAACCTTTAAAACTAGATTAGTAGACTGTGTTGGCTATTTAGTGGACAATGCAATTGGCTATTTAGAAGATGACATGCCTCGTATGGTAAAAACCCCTTGGTCTGATGAGGAAATTCCTTTTGAAACAGCTGCTGAAATTGGTACCAAAAAGGTAATTGATGAGCATTCTACAATTGGTGTTTTAGTTACTACCGATGGTTCTATTACTGATATTCCAAGGGAAGACTATATTCAAGCAGAGGAAAGAGTGGTAAATGAATTAAAGGCTTTAAACAAACCTTTCATTATTCTTTTAAATTCAAATGACCCTAGTTCCAATTACACAAGAGAGTTGGCAGATAAGTTAAGTGAAAAATATGGAACAACCGTTATGCCTATCAATTGTGAATATTTAAGTCTGGATGATATTAACAATATGTTTTCTAAGGTATTATATGAATTTCCTGTTGAGCAAATTTGTATTAAGTTTCCACGTTGGATTGATGGATTAGATTGTGAGCATCCTTTAAAAACAGAGTTGTTTGAAGAAATCCGAAATGCTTTTTCGAACGTGAATGTCTTAAAAGACGTTTCTGGTTGTGTTGGTCAAATTAAACAAACAGAAATCATTGCTAGAAGTTCAATTAGTGATATTCGTTTAGGGGATGGAAATGTTAATGTTGAAATTACTTTAAAAGAAGAATTGTTTTATCAAATTCTTTCCGAGATTACCAATGTTGACGTTACCAATGAAGGCGATTTATTTAGTATCATTTCTGATTTGTCTAAAACGAAAAAGAAATTTGACCGAATTGCATATGCCTTAGAAGAAGTAGATGCCAAAGGCTATGGTATTGTAACCCCAAGCATTGAAGATTTAGAATTAGAAGAGCCAGAAATGATTAAGCAAGGTTCTCGATTTGGTGTTAAATTAAAAGCCAAAGCTCCTTCTATTCACTTAATTAAAACCTGTGTAGAAACTGAAGTTTCTCCTATTGTTGGTTCGGAAAAACAATCCGAAGAGTTGGTTAATTATCTTCTTTCTGAATTTGAAAGCAATCCAAAAGAAATTTGGAAATCTAATATTTTTGGAAAGAGTTTACATGAATTAGTGAATGAAGGCTTACAAACCAAACTTTCTAAGATGCCAGAAGATGCCCAATGCAAGTTGCAAGAGACTTTAGAGCGTATTGTTAATGAAGGCAGTGGTGGATTAATTTGTATTATTCTTTAGGCTTAAAAAAACGGAAACATTTGATAAAAATGTCTTCCGTTTTGATAATTTATTTCCAATTTCAAATTCTACCCATCTATCTTTTGTATAAATATTAGACTAGATATTATTTAAGTTCTTTGTTTCTATTACTAATTCATCAAAGTCTGAGATATAGTTTTTATCTTGTATCACTCTATATTTTTTGTATTCTTCTAATGCCAATTTGTCTGCTATTTCTCTCTTTATTTTCCCATTATCTTTCAAAATGTTATATTCATTGATTTTCAAGAATACTTCTAACTTTTCTTTCCATTCTTGCATTGAAATAATCTTTCCTAATTTTACTTGTCTTTCTGCATAGTCAAGATACATAGATACTAAATTATTTAGCTCTGTAATTTCTTCTCGTGAAAGATAGTTTTTTGCTATTGTTACATCTGTTTCAAGTATTTTTCCATCTGGTGCATTCTTCCACGTTGTTAATCCCATATTTTCCTTCTTACTATCAACTCTATTATAAATTATTTCAGGAGCTGTCATTCCAGTAATTGCAAAGTGTAACTTGTTCTGAACATTCTTATAAAATTCTTGTGTCGTTTCACTATTTTTATCATAATCAAAACTACATTCTTTGTATATATCAGTTATTTTTTGATAAAATCTTCTTTCACTTGCTCTAATTTCTTTTATCTTAACTAATAATTCATCGAAATAATCTTTTCCAAATTTTGGTCCATTTTTTAGCATTTCACTATTAACAACAAATCCTTTTTTTATATATTCTTTTAAAGTTTTTGTTGTCCAAATTCTAAAATCTGTTGCTTCTTTTGAATTTACTCTATAACCAACTGCTATAATGGCATCTAAACTGTAAAAATTTGTATTATATTTTTTCCCATCTGAAGCAGTTACTCTAATTTTTTGAGTAACTGAATCTTGCTCTAATTCTCCTGTTTTAAATATATTTTGTAAATGATATGTTATATTATTTTCTGCCACATTAAATAATTTTGACATTGACTTTTGCGTTAGCCAAAAATCTTCTTCATTATATAAAACTTCTACTGATATATTCTCATTATTTTGACTTTGGTATAGGATTAAATCTTTTAAATTTTCTATATTATTCAACCAAATCACATCTTCCCTTTTTATTTAAGAACTATTGTTTGTATTTTATCCTATATTTATTTGATTGTCAAGAACTTTTACAATTTTTCTATAACTTATTCCACCATCAATTCAGACCTATAATCTTTTCCCTTTACTCTCACATGCAAATAAAATTTCTTATCCAAGTCATCTATGGTAATATCAAACTTCGCCTTATAGGAATTGTCAAAATACGTTCCATTTGAATTTTGTAAATAGCCATATCTTTTCCCTTCTTCGTCCGTAATATAGATAGCATCTGCCATTTCTCCTTCAAACTCTTCTTGTTTCCTATTCATGCCTGACATAACTAAATCCAAAAATCCATCCATTTTAAAAATGATATTACATCCTGTCTTGGTCACTTTAAATTTTTGTATTTCAAATCCTGGTATCTCTTCGGCAAGCTTAAAGGTATCTGTTTTTCTTTGATAAAAATCCTCTGGCACTTCCACTTCTAGCTTCCACTCTGCCTCTGTTATTTTGAACTTTTCTTCCATTGCTAATACCATCCCTTCCTCTTGTTGTTCATATTCTTGCATAATATAGCCAATGTTAAAAATTCTGATGAATAATTTTTTACTTTTTGGAAATTCTCTTGGTGTTTGCATAGTTGTTTGTGCTATCATATTTCCTTCTTTCGAAGTAATTACAGTCGTACCTGTTAAGTTATCGGCCAATGGTCTTGACGGGAATAAGTCTTTTGGATTATAGTCTATCCCTACTTCTTTATATAATTTTTTCCAGTAGCCTTGATGCATCAAATCGCTCAAACCACCTTCATACACCCCATACACGTTTTTTTCCTCATCATAAACAGCATAGCCATAGGTAAACGTATCTGTATTAATGGTTGTTTCTTTTGGAAAAACAAAATTTACATTCATACTAAAAAAATCATCGGTAATTAGTAATGCCTCTAATTTTACCCCAATTTTGTCGTGGTACACATATTCCATCTCTACATTTCTTTCGTTTCCTTCTTCTATGGCTTTTTGAATACTGGCTGAACCATATTCAACTGGTCGATTTTCAAATTCTTGATATTCAATCTGCCAACTAATTTGTGCATAGATATTTGGTGTTACCATCCCCAATAATACCACTACCATTAAAACAGCTGCTACTTTTAGCCATTTTAGATATTCATTTTTGTCTTTGCTATCCTTCTGGTTTTGCATTGCTTCTTGAATTGCTTTTGAAAAGTTTTCTGGCACTTCTTTTTCTTCTCTTAAAATCATTCTTAATTTTTTATCTAATTGGTCCATTACTCTCCTCCTCTTCCCATTTTTCTTTCACTTTCTGTCTCATCCTTCTCAGTTTTGTCTTAATCGTATTTTCATTCTTATTCAAAATTTCTGCTATTTGTTTTGTCGTATAACCATTGCTATAATAGAGCAATAATATAAGTTTCTCCTGATAAGAAAAATTCTTTAATAATTTTTCATAGTCTAGCTTGTCCTCTATTTGTATTTCTTGGCTATATTCTTTTTGATTTTCAATTGAGTCTAAAGATACTAATTTTACTTTGTTTTTTCTATATTTGCTATTACATTGATTAATTAAAATTCGATACAGCCATACTTCAAACTTAGTATTATCTTTTAATTTTAATAACTTTGTGTATAAAATTAGCATGGTTTCTTGGATTACGTCTTCTATATCTGCTTCATTTCTTAGTCTTGTTCTTGCTATCTTATATAGCTTTCCTTGGTTTTTTATGATTAGTTTTGTAAATGCCTCTTTGTCTCCTTCTTTTGCTTTTTCAATTAAATCCTCCATTGTTTCCCCCTTTTCGATTTACTCTACTTTTAAAGATGAAAGTTTTTATTAAAAAGTTTCAAAAAGACGAAGATTTTTCCTCGCCTTTTCTTTTTTAATCTACTTCTAATTCTTCCTTTATTTTTTGTAGTTCTTTATGATTTATTTTTGCCGCTTCTAAGATAACTTTATCCTTTATTTTCATCCTCAACATATTGATAATAATTTCTTTTTTCCCTTCATCCATCCCTGCAAAAAATTTGTCCATTTTTTCGTCAATTACCTCTATAAAAAGTCTTTCAACATCTGTCATTGTATTTCCCCCTTTCCTTTCTAAATTTTCTTTATAAAATTGAATTCTTTCCTCTCCCAATTTCTCTCTTATATCATTGGAATAAGTTAACATCATTCTAACATATTTTATCTCTTGCTTTTCTAAACCTTTCTTCATTAATTCATCTAATAACACTATCATTTCTTCCTTTGTTTTTACTTTTTCAAAAAGCATCGCTTTTGCTACACTGCTTTTTTCTTCTATTAATTCTTGTATGGTATACTCATTTACATCAATTAGATTATATTTGGGATAATCTAATGGTTCAAAATTATAATATTTTTCTTGCATACCTGTAATAGTTTTGGGAACGCTCCATTTTCTCTTTCCAGTATATAAAACAATTGGACATATTAAAGGATAACTTTCATCTTCCTTCCTATTTTTTATGACACTTCTCATCAATTCTACACAATATTCTAACATTCTCTCTGGCATTGCAAAATCCATTTTACTTTGATGCTCGATGATAACAAATACATTTCTTCCTTTTACTTTATAAATGATATCTGCTTCTTTGGCTGTAAAATGAGAAGTGACAAATTTTCGATTATACTTTTCCACCTCATTTTCTTTGAATGAATAGGGGGTATATCTTTTCATAAAGTTAATAAATTCTATTTTGTCATCTAATATCTCCTTAAAAATCTTGTCATGATATTGATGAATTTTTCTTATTTGGTATTTTTCTTGTATGTCACTTATTTTCTGTGTCTTTGAAAATAGGGCTTGATATCTCCAATAGTCTACAATGGTAAAATGTATCATTTTTCTCCTTTCAATATATCATATTTTTATCTTTAAGTCAACTTTTATTTAAAAGTAAATGTTTGTTGTGTTTTTTGAAATTTTTCCGAGATAATAATTTAGATTTTTAATTTTTTGATTTAAACTTCTTTATTCATATCATGTTTTCTTACTTTTTTCAAGAGTTTTACCTTCACTTTTCATCGCAAGTTTCGACATTTTTCTTCTCTATACAAAAGCAAGTCTAAGATTTTCTATTACTCTTTTCGAAAATCTTAGACTTTATCTTATCTTCCTTCATAATTGGAGGTACTTAGTGGTGGATAACTAAACATTTTTCCACCTTGTGTGAATTGCCCACTTGGAATGTGGTCTTTTACCATATCATTAGAGCCTTTTAAAAAATAGCGATATTTAGATGCTTGGCTAACCCATCCCGTCGTTGATACAGGGTCATCCCACGTGTTATCAATAGCATACCATGTACTATTGATTTGTACATAATTCCAAGCATGATTTTCCGTTTTTCCTTCTGAATTAGTGGCTTTTCCAATAACAAGGGTACAAGGAATTCCTAAGGAATCCATTAGATATTTAAAACTTCTCGCATATCCTTCACATACAGCTTCTCCCTTTATCATTGCTCCATAAACATTATAGATATGACTCTTAGAAATTGTGGTATCGTATTCAATATGCTCAATTAAATAATCATGTACCATCTTGATATTATCATAGGTTGTATCTCTCCTATTTTGTAAAATTTCCTCTTTTGCTTGCTCTACCATAGCAATGGCATTATCAACTTCTTCTTTTTTCGAAAATTCATCAATAAAATAGTTTTCTTCTTTACCACAATCTACATACACATAATAGGTAACTTTTTTCCCTTTGGTAGTTGTTTCAATATTTAGGTACATTTTGTTTGGACTTAGGTAAAATACGTCTGGGTTATCATAGGTATAGGCTTCAATGGCTGATTGATAGTATCTACCTAAAAGGTCTTGCCCATCACTTTGATTTAACAACTCACTAAAAGAACTTCCTAATTCCACTTTGTAATTTCCTGTTTTCATGTTCTCTTTGTTCGTTTCAAAGGCTTTGTATATGATTTTGGCTTCTTCTTCTAGTTGATTATAAAAATATTTATTTATACTTACATTGGAATAGTCGATTTCTGGTTCGCTATATTCGCCATCTTTTATTTTTTCAAAAGGATTTTCTATTAATTGTGGTGCTTTAATATTAGTATCGATTGTATTGGTATTTTCGGAAAGAATGGTTTGTACGCCTTCTGGCTGTATCGAGGTTTCTAATCTTTTTAATTCGTTCCATAAAATCGTTCCTAATAAAACAAAAACGCCAATCATTAAAAACATTATGGTAGTCATAATAATGGTTGCAAATTTACTTTTCATTATATTTCTCCTTTGTTTTTCTTTATTTTTATTATAGCATTTTCTTATTTTGCTTTCAACAGAAAAATTATCCAAGTTTCAACTTTATATTGGCTCTATATCAATAAACCTAATGGCTCTATCGTGTGATTTTAAATAAGATTTTACTTTCTTCTCCATCGCAAGATATTCTTTTATGGTCAAATTTTCATCTGCCTTTACCTGCAAAAATACACTATAATAATTTGCCATTTTTATGATTTTAACTTTTTTAAATTGTAATTTTTGAAATTTTTTTAGTTTTTGGCTAATGTCTCTTTTTATTTCGTCATTTTCTTCATCATTTGCTAATATCCCTCTTACATTGGATATTAGCATTTTGGTCGCTGTATAGAACACATAAATTGCCATCCCTAAACTACCAATTTTATCAATATTGATAGAAGTCTTCATTGCTTCTTCTAAAAAGGTAAATACCATTACAGCTAATACTACACATGTAGATATAAAGTCAGCTTTGGATTCTTTCGAAGCTTCTATCATTAATTCATTTTTAAATTTTTTTCCATAATATTGTAACAATTTTACTACAATCCATTTTAGTATCAAAACCACTAATATTACAACTGCTAACGTTAAATTAGGCGTAAATTCTCCTTCAAAGAAGAAAAATTGATATAATATAAAGATGCCAATTAAAAACAACAAAAATCCTGTAAAAAGATTGGCCACATAATATATTTGCCCATAGCCAAATGGATAGGTTTTATTTGCTCTTCTTTTTCCTATCTTGTTAGCTACTAAACTTGTTATGTCTGTAATAAAATCTATGAATGATTGAATTGAGTCAGCTATTAAAGTGGAAAATGAAAAGGTTAGCCCAGAAATTAATTTTAAAATTGCTACTATTAAATTCAATACTGTTGTAATTATAATGATTTTATCTTCCTTCATTTCTTTATTCATTATATCTATTCTCTCCTATTACTTCTATTTAGATTAATACCTATTCATTATATCACTTTTTTTCTTGAAAAAAAGTATATTTTTTAATTTTTCTAGAAATACTAATAAAAACTATTTTTGGAGATATTTATGAAATTAAAAGATTTATTTTTCAAATTATTTGCCTACACCCCTTCTGTCGAATACAACTTTAGTCTACCAGAGGACACCCAAACCTCAGAAAATAATGATAACCAAGCAACTACCGTTATGAAACAGGCAGAAGAAAAAGTAGCCATTTTTCCTAGTCTTAGTGTCAACCTAGACTACATGAAAACAAAATACAATTTACTAATCAATAGTGACATTATCTTAAGAGAATTCACTCTTAATGCTAGAGGAAAGCAATACAATGCCTTTTTAGTTTACATTGATGGCATGGTAGACTCTGAAATTATGGATAAATTTATTTTAGAGCCTTTAATGCTACGTAATAAAAATAATTTATATGATGGTACACAAAATAAAATTATTTCGGAAGCTGTTGCTAACAATATAACCGTTCGAAAAGTAAAAAAATTTGACTTATCCAATTATTTGATGGGATGCTTAATGCCTCAAAATGCTGTCAAAGAAGTAACCGATTTTGACCAAGCTGCCAGTGGTATTAATTCAGGAAATTGTGCTTTATTTGTGGATACTTTATCCACTGCATTTGATATTGAAGTAAAAGGATTTAAACAAAGAAGTGTAGACTCTCCTAATAACGAAATTGTCATCAAAGGACCACATGAAGCTTTTGTAGAAAATATAAGAACCAACACCTCTTTAATTAGAAGAATTGTCAATAACGAAAACCTTATCATCGAAAACTTAGAAGTCGGCAAAATTACTAAAACAAAATGTGCCGTTTGCTACATGAAAAACATTACGAATTCCGATTTAGTCAATGAAGTAAAATATCGTCTTAATAACTTAGATATCGATTCTTTACTTTCGGCTGGTGAATTAGAACAATTATTAGTAGAATCGAATGCTTTGGGCATTCCAGAAATGCTCTCCACAGAAAGACCAGACAAAGTAACCAAATATTTATTAAAAGGAAGAGTTGTTGTTCTTGTCAATGGAACTCCCTATGGAATTATTGTACCTGCTATTTTAATTGACTTTTTGGCTTCTCCCGAAGATACCAACTTAAAAGTAAACTTTGCTAATTTCTTACGAGGTCTTCGCTTTTTAGCAGCTTTTATTACCCTTCTTCTTCCTGGATTATATGTAGCTATTACCAGTTTCCATCAAGAAATACTGCCAACGGGTCTTCTCTATTCTATCTTAAGCTCCAGAGAAAATGTACCTTTCCCTATTATTGTTGAATTGCTTTTGATGGAAATTTCCTTTGAGTTAATTCGTGAAGCTGGACTTCGTGTCCCTTCTGCGATTGGACCTACCATCGGAATTGTTGGAGCCTTAGTATTAGGTCAAGCTGCTGTTAGTGCTGGTATTGTTAGTCCAATTTTAATTATCATTGTAGCAATGACAGGTATTGCCTCTTTTGCTATTCCTGATTTTTCCTTTGGCTTCCATTTACGCTACTTCCGTTTTGCCTTTGTCCTATTAGGCTTCATGGCTGGATTTTTAGGTATTGCCTTAGGATTATTTGTCTACATTAGTCTCGTTTGTAGCTTGCGTTCTTTCGGCATTTCCTATACCACACCATTCGCACCAGCCACTAATTCCAAAGGAAATGGTTATTTGTTACAACCAATTTGGAAACGAGAATTTAGACCTTCTTACCTTGCTTCAAAAAGAGAACAAGACCAAGCTAAACTTGCTATGAAATGGAAATACCATAAAAACAAACCATAGAAAGGAGTTTTGCACCATGACAAAATCAAAAATAGGAACCCTAGAGGCTATTATGCTAATTCTTATCGTTATTGTCACCCACACCATTTCTTCTCTTCCCAGAGAGACTTTGGTTTTAACGAAATCGTCAACCATTGTAAACTTAGTTTTTGTTAGCTTTCTAGCCATTTTATTTTCCTATCTACTAGTACGTTTAATGAAAAATTTTGCTGGCTGTGACATTATTGATATTTCTGAATATTTAGGAGGAAAAGTTTTAAAAAATATCATTGGTATCATCTTTATTTTTTACTTTTTGTTTAGTTCTAGCATCTTGATTAGGAACTTTTGTGAAAGTATTAAAATCATTTATTATCCAATGACAAATATTATCTTTATCCTTAGTTTATTTGTAATTGCCATTTGTACGGCTAATCGACTTGATTTTAATGCTTCTTTAAAAACCAACTTATTGATATTACCTCTTGTTTTGGCTAGTATCCTATTTCTCTTTTTTGCCAATATGAATAAGTTTGTACCCCAAAGAGCTTTTCCGATTTTTGGAGATGGTTTAGTCAATACCTTTATCATTGGTCTTGGTAATTTAGCTGCTTTTGGTGGCATTTCCTTTTTATACTTTTTGCCACCTTATTTAAAAGAACCTGAAAAAATCAAAAAAATAGCTTTACTATCCATTGGTATTTCAGCTATTTACTTGATTTTATGTGTATCCACTCTTTTATTTATGTTTTCTTTTTTTATTAACACCAATGAAATTACACCTTTATATAATGCTACCCGCTATATTGAATTAGGTAGCTTTTTCCAAAGATTAGAGTCTGTCTTTCTACTCATTTGGATTTTGGCTTTTGCCTGTTATTTAAGTATTACTAGCAAATTTGCTATGGGTATTTTAAAAAAACTGACGCAAATTGAAACAAAAAAACCATTAATTGATATCTTTGGCTTACTTATTCTAGGAATTTCCTTAATTCCTGAAAATTATGCCATTTCTGATAAATTAGAAACTCAAATTTACCCTTGTTTGGTTTTAGGCATTACTTTCTGTCTTGGCATTAGTATTTTAATTTTTGCTAATCTCATGAAAAGAAAACAAAAGAAATTAACCCATATAGAAGAAAATTAAAAGGAGGTGTTACTTTGCACAAACTAATACGAAATATTTTTATTTTAATTTTAATCGTTGTCTTTGTTATGGCATTTTCTAGTTCTTATCTTTCTCTTAGCATTGACAATTTAGCCTATGTTCTCGTTATCGGAATTGATAAAGGTAATGATAATAATTTAGAAGTTAGCTTTCAATTTTCTACCACTTCAAAAAGTACAGAGTCTGGCTCCACGGAACAGACACCTACGGTTATGGATACCGTAACAGCTCCTTCGCTTAGTACAGCTATTAATTTAATGGATAGTTATATGGGAAAAGAAATAAATTTATCCCATTGTAAAGTCATTATCTTTTCCGAAGAATTGGCCGAAGAAGGCATTTCTGAAGAAATTTACACGTTAATCAATGATACACAAATAAGACCTTCTGCTAACATTGTTATTAGCAAATGCAATGCTAAATTTTATATGGAACAAACCTCTCCTGAACTTGAAAATTTAATCTCAAAATATTATGAAATTTTTACAAACTCTAGTAAATATACTGGTTTCAAACCAAATGCTACTATCGGTGATTTTTTCAATGCTATTATTTGCAAGACTTGTGAACCAATTGCCATTTTGGGAGGTATTTCAACCGAAAAACCTCAAAATCAAGGTAACAACCACATTCAAGAAAATTATGATGTAAAGGCAAATCAAACACCAATTGAAGGAAAAAACGGTTCTGAAAATATTGGTATTGCTGCTTTTAAAGAAGATAAATTGGTCGGAGAACTTTGTGCAATTGAGACCACAACTCTTTTAGCCATAAGAAATGAAGTAGACCGCTTCTTAATTTCTGTTCCTGACCCAGATGATATTAATAGTTATATTGATATTTATCTGACCCCAAAAGGCTCTACTAAAGTTGAAGTTGATACTTCTTCTCCTTCTCCCTTTATTAAGGTAAAAGCAGAATTTACGGGAAGAATTTACTCTATGGCAAATAATTCTCAATATTTAGACCCTAACCTTTTAGAAGATTTGTCAAAGACTTGTAATAAATACCTAGAGTCCGTTTTTTCTGATTATTTATATAAAACCTCAAAAGATTTAAAGTCTGATATCAACGGTTTTGGGAAATATGCTTTGCGTAATTTCTTTACTACTGAAGATTATGATAGCTACCATTGGACTTCTAATTATCAAAATGCTTTCTTTGAGGTAGATATCGATACTTCTATCAAATCTAGTATGTTAATTACAGAAACTTAAAAAAGGAGGAATGATTTTGACTACTATTATTTATCATGTTTTGTTTTTACTTATTAGTGTTTTCATTTGTTTAAAAACAATCGGTTATGCTCTGTATGAAATAAATACCTTGAATAATAAGTTGGGTGGTATTTCTATTATTACTTTTTCAGTTTTAGTTGTTATTTTTGCTAATGTGATGGTTTGGCTTAATTAAAAAAGGATACCTTCCTTAATAGGAAGTATCCTTTTCTTTCAATTTTGCATATTCTCCTAAGATATACCTTTGATATTCATGATATAATTTTTCTTTATATTCCATAGCATCTACCCAAAGTATCTCATGGTCTTTTTCGATGGGGTCTGTTACCTTCTGGTCAAACTCTGCAATATAAAAAGTTGCTATAACCTCTAAAGGTCCTCTTCTTTCTCCATCTGTCCAAGAAGTTACTTCATCAAATAACTGAACATTTTTAATGGTATATCCTGCTTCTTCTAATAGTTCTCTTTTTAATGCTTCGATTGGCATTTCTTTTTCTTCGATGCCACCTCCTAAAAAGAAGCAGTCATTATTAGCCCTTGCAATTGCTACTTTGTTATCCTCTTTATGCTCTATGATAGCATAAGCCCCTGGTCTTTTAGTATATACCACCCCTTCTAATTTTTTCCCAATTCTTTTCATTTCAATCTGCTTCCTTCCCTTGCAACTCTTTCTAATCTTTTACTAATTCAAAATCAATTTGTCTTAATAACTTACTTGCTTTCTTCACTCGTATCAGTACTTTATCTCCTATTTTATAGGTTTGCTTCGTTCTTTCCCCTATTAGTCGTTTTCTATCTTCATCATAAATGAAATATTCATCCCCTAAGTCATCAAATCGAATGAGACCTTCTACTGTATTTTCTAACTCAACAAAGATTCCAAAAGAAGTAACAGAAGATACGATACCTTCGTATTCCTCTCCAATTCTTTTTTCCATATATTCTGCTTTTTTTAAGTCCTCTGCTTCTCGTTCCACTTTTGTAGCAATTTTTTCTCTTTCTGATGACTGTTTTGCTCTTTCTTCTGCTTGTACTCTTTTTTCTTCTACCCATTTTTCAGATACGTCATAATTTTCTCTTAAATAATTTGAAATCACTCTATGGATAAATAGGTCTGGATATCTTCGTATAGGAGAAGTAAAATGGCAGTAATATTTGCTAGCAATTCCAAAATGTCCTTGATTTTGTGCTTCATATCTTGCTACCTTTAATGTCCTTAGTACTAAATTAGAGACTACTTTTTCTTCTTCTTTCCCTTTTACCTCTTCTAATATTTTAGCAAACTCTTTTGGATAGATATTGTCTTGGTTGGCTTTAATTTTCATGCCAAAATTAAATAAAAACTTATTAAGTTCCTGTATCTTTTCAAGGTCTGGGTCTTCATGAACACGATAAATAAAAGGGGCTTCTAACCAGAAAAACTTTTCTGCCACCGTTTCATTGGCTGTTAACATGAATTGTTCAATAATTTCATGAGCAAAAGTTGTTTCATATTTAGCAATATTAGTTACCCTTCCATCCATATCTAAATCTATCTTACTCTCTGGTATATCTAAGTTTAAATATCCTTGTTCTTTTCGCTTATTTTTCAAAATTTGCGCCAATTCTTCCATTAATTTAAAATGAGAAATATATGGCTTGTACTTTTTAATCGTTTGTTCATTGGATTGGTCTAAAATAGCTTGTACATCTGTATAGCTCATCCTTTCTGTTACCTTAATGATACCTTTTACTATTTCAGATGCTACTACCTTTCCTTTTTCGTCTATCTCCATAAGGCAAGATAATGTAAAGCGATCTTCTCCTGCATTTAAACTACAAATTCCATTCGATAATTCTCTTGGAAGCATTGGAATAACTCTTCCTAACATATAGATACTCGTTCCTCTAATTAATGCTTCATTATCTAATAGGCTATTTTCTCGTACGTAAAAACTTACGTCTGCTATATGCACTTCTAATCGGTAATTCCCATTTTTTATTTTTTCTACACGAACTGCATCGTCTAAATCTTTAGCATCTTCGCCATCAATGGTAAAGATTTCTTTGTCTCGGAAGTCTACTCTATTCGGAATGTCTTTTTTATCTACTTTATTTTCAAAATGCTTCGCCTCTTGTACTACTGGCTCTGGAAAAGTAGATGGTAAATTATGCTCTTTGATTAAAGATAACATATCTACACCAGCTTCATTTACATTTCCCAACACCTCTAAGATTTTTCCTTCTGCTTTCTTGCCTTTTTCAGGATACTTTGTGATTTTCACCAACACTTTGTGATTACTTCTTGCCTTTCCCATATCTTTTTTGGCAATAAAAATATCGGTTCCAAAATTCCTGTCATCTGGTACCACAAATCCAAAGTTCTTATTATTTTGAAAAATTCCTACCATTGTGTCCTTTTCATGTTTTAAAATTTTAACTACTTTTGCTTCTGCACTTTTTACTTTGTTTTCTTCTTCTATAATTTCAATTAAAACTCTATCTCCATTTAAAGCATTTAATGAATTTTCTTTGGCTATATATACTTCATCTTCTCGTTCTTCTAATCTAACAAAGCCAAAACCTTTTTGATTTTTTCGGTAAATGCCATCATAGTACGTTTTTTCTACTAGTCGATATTTACTTTTCCTATTTTTTTGTATTTTAAACTTTAACTCTAAATTTCCTAATACCTCTAAAAAATCCCCATATTCTTTTTTGGGTACTCTCATCAGCATCGCTATTTCTTTTGCCTTCATTGGCACATAGTCTTTTTCTTTCATAAATTCTAAAATTTTCTGTTCTTGTTCTTCCATTCTTTTCCTTTCTTTTTCCCCACTGGTTCCCCATTGGTTCCGGGTTTGTTTGGGGACCTGGGGACATGATTTTATTTTTGTTTTCGAAAAAAGGGCAAGTTTTTATGATAAAACCGCCCTTTTTACTCTTTTTATTTTGCCATATATAATATTCCCAATGCTATGGTTAATATTGCAAATACTATTGATAATATTATAGTCCATCTTTTTTGTTTTCCTTCTTTGGTTCTTCCTTTGTTTTTTTCAAAGAAGTTGTTGGTTGATGAACCTGTTATGGTAGATGATAATCCTGCATCGTCTTTTGATTGTATTAGTGTTAATATGATTAGTATTAATGCTACCATAAAGTAAATTACTATTAGTATTCCTTTTGCTATTTCCATTTATTTTTTTCCTCCCTACGGTTCCTCTCTTTTTAATACTTTGTTATTGTAACATAAATTTTTCCAAAATGCAAATGATTTTTGAAATTTCTTAGGTTTTCCTAAAATTTTCTTTCCTATTGCTTGTCTCTTTTAAAATACACCATGTTCCTACTGGTTCTGGTAAATCCTCAAACGTCATTTCTTCTTTGGTAATTGGATGTTTAAAGCTAAGACGATACGCCCACAGCGCAATTTGTTTCCCTTGCCCTCTTGTTCCATACTTCTGGTCTCCAAAGATACTATGTCCAAAATGAGATAACTGTACCCTTATTTGATGATGCCTTCCTGTATGTAAATCAATTTCTAGTAGACTTAAATCTTTAACTTCCTTATATTTTAATACTTTATAATCTAATTTTGCAAGTTTGGCATTCTTTTTATCTGGCTTTACCACTTTGCTGATATTGTTTCTTTCATCTTTATATAAGTAATCTTCTAAACATCCTTGCTTAGCAGAAATTTTTCCATCTACTACTGCTAAATATTTCTTTTTAAAAATCTTTTCTCTTACTTGGTCACTTAATCGAGAAGCGGCTTTAGAAGTTTTGGCAAAAACCATAACACCGCCAACTGGTCTATCTAACCTATGAACAAGCCCTAGATACACATTTCCTGGCTTTTCATAGTTTTCCTTAATATACTGTTTAACTAAGGTTAGCATATCCATGTCCCCTGTTTTATCGGCTTGTGATGGAATATTAGGCTTTTTTTCTACTACAATAATATGATTATCTTCAAATAATACCTTTAACTGGTTCACTTCACGAATTCTCCCATCTTCCATAAATTCCACAAGGTAACACTAAACTAGAATTTTCCATTGGAATTCCAATTTCTCCACACTCTAGTTTTCCTTTGTGTTTTTTATCGATTGTCACACGCAAAATATTTTCTAGTACTGTACTTGATATTCCTGTGGTATAGGAATTAATCAAAAAGAATAATGGCTTATTCGATAAAACTTTTGAACATAGTTCTACTAAATCATAAATATTATTTTCAAATTGCCATACTTCCCCTTTGGCCCCTCTTCCATAAGATGGTGGGTCCATGATAATAGCATCATAGTGGTTTCCTCTTCTAATTTCTCTATTGACAAATTTTACGACGTCATCAATGATAAAACGAACTTTTCCTTCTTGTAAGCCAGAAGATGCTACATTTTCTTTTGCCCAAGTTGTCATACCTTTGGAACTGTCTACATGACAAACAGAGGCTCCTGCTGATAGACAAGCAACCGTTGCTCCGCCTGTATAGGCAAATAAATTTAAAACTTTGATTTCTCTTTTTGCAGTTTTAATTTTGTTTATCATCCAATCCCAATTTACCGCTTGCTCTGGAAAAAGTCCTGTATGCTTAAATCCCATTGGTTTTATGTTAAAGGTTAAATTCTTGTAATGTACTTGCCATGCTTTTGGCATTTTCTTTTTAAATTCCCAAGAGCCTCCCCCTGTTTTGCTTCGATGATAGGTTGCGTTGATTTCCTTCCATTTGTTTGGATGACTTTTGTCTTTCCAAATAATTTGTGGGTCTGGTCTGGCTAAAATAACGTCTCCCCATTTTTCTAATTTTTGACCATCTGCCATATCTAATATTTTATATTCTTTCCATTCTTCTGCTAGTTTCATGTTTTTTGGTAGTTTAATAAACTACTCTTCCTCCCTTTTACTAGAATAGCTTTATTTTACCATATTTTGTTGATTTTTCCAAGATTTTTTGGAGATTTTGATTTAAAATTGTTGGATTATAAATTTTGCAAAATTTCAAACATTTTGTAAAATCTTTATGAAATTCCCTATCATAATTAAATTAATCGTAGTAAACACAAAAAAAGCAAGCATAATTATCGTAAGTAATTTATGCTTTTTAATGCTACTTGCTAACCTACTTGTCCAAGTTTCATCCTTCCCTTTTAGTCGATTTAAGCCTGTACTATACTTAACTTGAAAAACCTCATCTTTTGCATATTCCATATTGAAATTCCCCCTATCTATTTTTTCCTTATATGTATATGCAAGAGATTTTGAAATATTCCTATTTCCTGTTAAATTTATATTTTTTATGTTATAATGTCTATGTAACATTAATAGGGAAGTTCTCTGCACTGTATAAAGGAGGAGAAAATGAAAAAACTTTTTCTTATTTCCCTACTTGGCTATGTTTCACTTTATGTGTATTATAGCCATTTTGTAAAACCCATGCGGGAAAGCTTGCAAACTCGCTATGGTGGGTTTGCAACTTTAAAACGAAGAGTTTAACCGCTCTTCGTCTTTATTTTTTATTCCTTTTCGAGAATTCGCTTCGCAATTGCTTCGTTAATCCCCTTCACTTGTATTAATTCCTCCAAAGTTGCTTGTTTCATTTTCTCTACACTGCCAAAATGTTTTAACAAAGCTTGTTTCTTTGCTTCTCCAATTCCCTCTATTTCATCTAATTCTGACTTTGTAATTTGCTTATCTCTTAACTTTCTATGATAGGTAATTGCTGTATCATGTACTGTATCTTGAAATCTGGTAATTACATGCATCAAATTTTGTGAAATCTTTAGTTCTTTTCTTTTCTCATCCATCAAAGCTCTGGTTTGGTGCTTATCATTTTTTACCATCCCAAAAACAGCAATGTTTAATTCGTTTTCCCACTCTTGTTGTACTTTTTGGATAGCATTTTGAACGGCTCTTATCTGTGTAATTCCTCCATCTGCAAAAATCACGTCTGGTAATTCGCCAAAACCTCCCTTTGGATTTTCTATGGACTGCTTTAATCTTCTTATAATAACTTCCTCCATACACCTTGGGTCATCTTGTGTAAATACTGTTTTTATTTTAAATCGCCTTGATAAATTCTTTTTAATTACACCATCTTGCATTACACACATTCCAGCCACCATATTTTCTCCTGATAAGTTAGAAATATCAAATGTTTCAATTTTTCTTGGTAATTTATCTAGCTGTAGAACTTGCTTCAATTCCATCAAAATTTCACTTTTATCTTTTTCTTTATTTTCTAAAGTTACTTTCGCATTTTTTTCTGCCATCTCTACAAAACGTAACTTCTCTCCTTTTTTCGGAGCCTTAATTTCCACTTTTTTTCCCAATTCTGTGGACAACCATTTTTCAATCGTTTCTTTCTCTTCCAACTCTTCTTTTATCATGATTTTGTTAGGAATGTTAGGATTGTCTAAATAGTATTGCTTAATAAATCCTGCTAGTATTTCTTTTTCCTCCATGTCTTTTAGGTCTGCATAAAAATAATGCTCCCTTCCTATCATCTTGCTTCCTCTTACAAAAAATATCTCAACACAAGTTTCTAGTTCTGATTTAGCAATTCCGATAACATCAATATTATTTTCTGATAAATTCGATACCTTTTGTTTTGCCGATATTCTTTCAATAGCTTGCATCTTATCTCTTACATAAGCAGCCTTTTCGAAGTCTAATTTTTGAGAAGCCTCCTCCATTTGCTTTTGCAAATCTTTCATCAACTTGTCCGTTTTACCTTCTAATAAATCCATGATTTCATCAATTTGCTCTCGATATTCTTCTTTAGGAATCAACTTCATACATGGTGCTGAACATTTATGAATATGATAATTTAAACAGGGTCTGGTTCTTTCCTTCAACGTTTTACATTGGCGAATTTTATACTTTTCTTTAATAAAATCGACCATCTCTTTGGCTGCACCTGGATTAGCATATGGTCCAAAATACTTAGAACCATCTTTTACAATTCTCCTTGTGATAAACACGGTTGGATAATCTGACGCTAAATCAATTTTAATATATGGATAAGTTTTATCATCCTTTAATAGAACATTAAATTTTGGTCTGTTTTTCTTAATTAAATTACATTCCAAAATCAATGCTTCTGCCTCATTATCTACTACAATGTATTCAAAATGGTCTATCAGGCTTACCATTTTTTCAATTCTCGCAGTTTTATCGTTCTTTCTAAAATATTGCCTAACTCGATTTTTTAGTGATACTGCTTTTCCAACATAAATAATGTTGTCTTCTTTGTCTCTCATGACATAAACCCCTGGTCTATCAGGCAACTTTTTTAATTCTTCTTCGATATTAAACATATCTACCCCTCGATATATCCTATATATGGCAAGTTTCTATATTGTTCATTATAGTCCAAACCATATCCCACTACAAATTTATCATCAATAGCAAATCCAATGTAATCTACTTTTAACTCTAATACTCTTCTTGATGGCTTTGATAACATTGTTGCTATTTTGATGCTATTAGGATTTTTCTGTGCTAAATATTCTTTCACATAGGTTAATGTTCTTCCTGTATCAATGATATCTTCTACAATGATAACGTCTTTTCCCTCAATCGTATCTCTTATATCTTTGTTGATTTTTATTTTTCCTGTACTTTCAGTCCCTTCATAACTTGATACATCCATAAAATCTAAAGCTACGCTTTTCTTTATGTTTTTAGCAAGTTCTGCCATAAATATGACAGAGCCTTTTAAAATCCCTACCAATACAAGTTCTTTTCCTTCATAGTCTTTTGCAATTTGCTTTCCCATTTCTTCAATTCTTTTTTCTAATTTTGACTTATTGATTAGTATATTGATTTCTTCCATTTTTATTCCCCTTTTCACTTTTTCATAATTATACTAAAAGTTAAGCTTTTTTTCAATATTCTCTATCTTTTAAGTTTCGACTTTTTGCAAGTGTGGTTATAATATATCATTTTTTAAACAATGCGTAAGCGACCAAAAGAGCCAAATTAGTTCGGTTGGGTCAAAAAAAA
>CANPHV010000020.1 GCA_947573965.1 uncultured Clostridium sp. | reverse complement strand
CCAATATAAAATCCTCCATTTTCAAATACACTTGATAACATACTATTTTTCCAATCATTATATTCTTCCGCATTGGCAAATCCATGTTGAGCTGTAGAATAAAAAGTATCCGTCGAACTTCCTATATATGCACTTGCATACGTTTGCATTGCTCTTTCAATTGCTGAATAATTTGTTATAGTTGTGGTAGTTGGATAAATTGACTTTGGCACTTCAATCCATACCCATTCATTGTTATTACTATCTTTTACAATAATTCCTGTATCTGGATTATTACTAATAATGGTACTATTATCATCTGGCAAATATGGTTTTGTGTCATCTGTACTTGGCAAAGTCGGTTTTGGTGGTTCTTCTGTATTTCCTCCACCTGTTGAATTTCCTCCTTGACTTGTGTTTCCTCCTGTCGTGTTATTATTATCACCCACTGAAACTTTTCCAATATAATCATCTAATTTTCCTGTAATTTCATATCCTGCATCAGTTACAATGGAACCTGTTTCTTTGTTCACTTGGTCGTCTTTACTAATTACTTTATTGTTTTTTAATTCTTCAATCACATTATCTATTGTAGGATTTCTATGTTTCTGCTCTGCTTTAATAATCGCTAATTCTACTAATTCCTCTAAGGCTGCTTTTTCGGATAATTCTTTTGCTGTCCTTGCTTCTTTTATAATCCCCTTTTCCCCTGTTACACTAGCAATCGTTATTCCTGCTAAAATCAGTAATACTACTATAGTTACTACCAATGCAATTAAAGTAATACCTTTGCTATATTTTTTCATTTTTTCCATCTTAATTTGATTTTTCATAGAATCCTCCTCTTCTTCTGTTTTTTTGTTCTTCTTTTTGTTTATTATTTCCTATTTCAAAAAATAATATACTGATATTTTATCAAACAGAAAAATTGATGTCAATAGATTGACATAGTTTTGCTGAGAATTTTCCCTTATTTTTCTATACAAGAAAAATAAGCTTTAGATCTATTTCTAAATCTAAAGCCATACTTTTTTAAATTTCGCCAACAGTGTCAACAAAATTTAATCACTAATCTTAGTTTTATCCGTTATGTCAAGCATTTTAGCCAAATAAACTCATTTGATTACTTTGGCTCATACCATCTAAACAGCCAAAAGCTTTTAACAAGTCAGTTACAGAATTTCCTACTTTAGAACGTATTTTCAAATCATCAATCGACATGAATTTTCCTTCTTGTCTTGCTTTTACAATTCCTTGTGCTGCCACCGTTCCAAGTCCTGGAATACTGTTTAATGGTGGACGTATTCCATTTTCCTCTACTAAAAATTTAGTACTATCTGACTGGTATAAATCCATTGGTAAGAAATTAAAGCCCCTTTCATACATTTCTAATACCAACTCTAAAATAGCATACATATTCTTATCTTTGACACTGGCTGCATTTCCTTGTAAATCAATTTCTTTCATTTTGTTCTTTACTTTTTCTTTTCCAAATATCATACATTCACTGTCAAATTCATCGGCTCTGATGGAAAAATAAGAAGCATAATAGGCTAATGGCTGATGTACTTTAAACCAAGCAATTCGGAAGGCGTTGGTTACATAGGCTGCTGCATGGGCTTTTGGAAACATGTATTTTATTTTCTCACAAGATTTAATGTACCAATCTGGCACGTCATGTTCTTTCATTAAAGCTACATATTCTGCCCATTTTTCTGGGTCTTTTAAAGCTTTTCCTTTACGAACCGTCTCCATAATTTTGAAGGCCGGGTTAGGTGGTAAGCCTTGTTTAATCAAGTAAATCATAATATCATCACGACAACAGATAGCATCTTGCAAAGTTACTGTCCCTGCTTCAATTAAGCTTTGGGCATTCCCTAACCACACGTCAGTTCCATGCGATAATCCTGATATTCGAATTAACTCATCAAATGTAGTTGGTCTTGTGTCAATTAACATACCTCTTACAAATTTAGTTCCAAATTCTGGCACTCCAAAACTTCCCACTTCAGAATGAATTTGCTCAGGTGTTACTCCGAAGGGCCTTAGTAGAACTAAATATTGACATAGTTTCTTTGTCATCTAATGGTACTTTCGTTGGGTCAATTCCTGTTATATCTTGTAACATTCTAATCATTGTTGGGTCGTCATGTCCTAGGATATCTAGTTTTAACAGGTTTTGGTCAATAGAGTGATAATCAAAATGAGTGGTTACAATGTCTGAATTTGGGTCATCGGCTGGATGCTGTACAGGACAAAATTCGTATATTTCTCTCCCTTTTGGCACTACGATAATTCCCCCAGGATGCTGACCTGTTGTCCTTTTAATTCCTGTACACCCCATCGCTAGTCTTTGGGTTTCGGCACGATTAATTGGTATATTTCTTTCTTCAAAGTATTTCTTCACATAACCAAAAGCTGTTTTTTCGGCTATGGTTCCTATGGTTCCTGCTTTAAACGTAGTTCCTTTTCCAAAAATAACTTCTGTATAACGATGGGCTTTGGCTTGGTATTCTCCAGAGAAATTCAAGTCAATATCCGGCTCTTTGTCTCCATTAAATCCTAAGAAGGTCTCAAAAGGAATATCCATTCCATCTTTGTCTAGTTTATGACCACATTTTGGGCATTCTTTATCTGGTAAGTCAAACCCATTTTTATAGCCATAATCTGTAAAATCTGAATATTTACAATTTGGACAACGGTAGTGGGCTGGCAAAGAATTTACTTCGGTAATTCCTGTCATATTAGCAGCAAAAGACGAGCCAACTGACCCTCTCGAACCTACAATATAGCCGTCTTCATTTGACTTCCATACTAATTTTTGAGCAATAATGTACATAACCGAAAAGCCATTTCGAATGATAGAGTCTAATTCCTTATCTAATCTTTCTTGCACAATTTCTGGCAAGGAGTCTCCATATAGCTCATGGGCTTTTTCGTAAGCAATATCTTTAATGGTTTGTTCACACCCTGGTATATGTGGCGGACATTTTTCTGGTGAAATAGGACTAATTCTATCACACATATCAGAAATTAGATTGGTATTCGTTACTACGACTTCATAAGCTTTTTCTTTTCCTAAATAACTAAATTCTTCTAGCATCTCTTCTGTGGTTCTTAGGTATAATGGTGCTTGATTATCAGCATCTTCATACCCTTGCCCTGCTTCTAGGATACGTCTATATACCTCATCTTGTGGGTCCATAAAGTGGACGTCACAAGTGGCTACTACCGGTTTATTTAGTTTTTCGCCCAATTCAACAATTTTTCGGTTGATATCTCGCAAAGCTTCTTCGTCTTTTACGGTTTCATTTCGAATTAAGAACTGATTATTTCCGATTGGTTGGATTTCTAAATAATCATAGTCATTGGCAATGGCTTCGATTTCTTCGTCGGTTTTTCCGAAGTTCAATGGCTTGATACAACTCGCCCGCTTCACAAGCACTTCCGAAGAATTAACCCTTCTGAATATTTTTTATACAAGCTTTTTAAAATTCTAGGCTTTCGGTAAAAATAGTCTAAGTGAGATAAGGATACTAATCGATATAAATTTCGCAAGCCAATGTAATTTTTAGCCAATATAATAGCATGATACGTCTTTAATTTTTTATATTCTTCTTTTTTGGCTTCCTCGGAACAACTTACTTCATGAATGTCATCTACGGTTTTAGCTCCTCGTTTTTTTAGCATGTCTATCATAACATTAAATACTTTAACCGTTGTATCAACGTCATCTAAAGCACGGTGTGCCACTTCTACTTTAATGCCTAAGTTTTCTGCAATTTTTCCTAATTGGTATTTTTTATAATTCGGAAATAAGTCTTTGGCTAAACTTAAGGTATCTAAATAGGTATAGTCAAATTCATGCCCTAATCTTTTGGCATTTTGCTTTAAAAATCCCATATCAAAAGGGGCATTGTGAGCCACTAAAACAGAACCTTTAATGAATTCTAGTATTTTTGGAAATACCTTTTCTATGGTTTCGGCATCTTTTACCATATCATCGGTAATGTTGGTAACCTCTGTTACTCTTTGTGGTATATGTTTTTCAGGATTGACAAAACAGCTAAATTTATCAATTACTTCTCCTTGCTTTATTTTCATAATCCCCACTTCTGTTATTTTTTCTGTTACTGCTGAAAATCCTGTGGTTTCTAAGTCAAGTACGCAATAGGTAGTGTCGATTTCTTGTCCTTTACTATTACTTACAATGGCATTTTTGTCTGGCGCTAAATAGGCCTCTACCCCATATAATATTTTCATATCTGGGTTGTCATAGCCTAACATTTTATGTGCCTCTGGAAAGGCTTGCACAACTCCGTGGTCAGTAATGGCAATGGATTTCATCCCCCATTTCATCGCTCTTTTAATTAAGTCTTTAGCAGATGTCATAGCATCCATTTGACTCATCTGGGTATGCATATGTAATTCTACTCTTTTGACTTCACTGTTATCTTGTCTTGTTTCTTTTTTAAGTCCTTGTTCCATTTCCACAATGGTATTTGCCATAACGGTTAGTTCGTTTGAAAAGCTATCCATTTGTGCTGTTCCTGCTACCATTACTCCTTTAGCATTTTGAATTCTTTTCATCGTATGTTTTGCTTTTTCCTTTTCTAAAAAGGCTTTACAGGTGATGGTACTAGTGCCATCGTATAAATCAAAACTGTAAAGTGTTTTTCCAGATTTTAAGGTTCTATCTTCCGCAAAAATGACTTCTCCTTGCAATGCAATTCTTCCATCATCTACGCCTAAATCTTCTACTTTTACAATTGGGTCAGTAATGTTTTGCGTTGTCCCTAAAATTAATGGGGTGTCTTCTATTTCTTCTTCAGATGGTAACTCTGGTAAATCGCTATCGGTTCCTATAATGGTATTTACCATAACGGTAACGTCTCCTGCATAGTTGTCTAGCCCAGCTTTTCCAATTGCTTTTATGGTATTGGCTTTGCTGATTTTTTCTTCGATTTCTTTTCCTTCTTTATAATCTTTTCCAAACGATTTACAGGTAATGGTTCCTGTCCCATCGTATAAGTCAAAGATTATCATTCCTTTTCCAGACTTGGTCTCACGTACTTCTATGGTAACCAATCTACCTTCTAAAGTAACTCTTCCATCATTGGCGGTAATGTCACTGATTTTAAGGTGCTTTTCTTTGGCTCTGGATGGTTTTCCCATAATGTATTCTTGTACTTCTGGCATTTCTGGTAATCCCATTTCTTCGGTTGGTATATAACCTTCTATGTCTTCTGGTGGAGCATAATCTGGGTCATGAAATTCTGGTATTTCTTCTTCGCTACTTATGTGATGCTGCTTTTCTTCTTCCTCCATATGTGCGATAATCTGTGCCTCTTGTTTTTCGATTTTTTCACGAAATTCATTCATTTCTTGGCTAGATAATTTTTCCGTTATTTCAATTGCATAGTCTTGTCCGAATAGGTTTTTAACAGTTTTTTGTAATTCTTTGTCTGTTTTTTTGGCTTTTAGAAATTCGGCTCCTTTGATATGCATTTGAATGTATATGGTTCCTTCTTTTATTTCTACGTCACTTTTCAAAAGTAACATAGGTTTTGCTAAAGGATATTTGTGTGACATATAGGCAATGATGTTTTTCCACTCTTCGGTAATGGATTTTTTGTCTGCTTTTTCGTCATAGTTGATTTCTATGTCAATCTGGTCAAACTTAAATCTTTCTTTTAAGAAGTTTTCGAAATACCATATTTCTTTGATTTCTATATATTCATCTATGGCTAACAAGACTTGCAAAGTATTTGTCTTTTTGATTACATTTATGCTTTTTAAGTTGGCATATTGGATGTTACTGTTGGTTTTGTAGTCACTAAATATTTCTCCTACTTTTTTCGTTTTTTCGTCCATTTTTCTGTCTCCTTTTGTGTTTTTGATTGTATCACATTTTAGAAAAGATGAAAAGCGAACATTTTCATTTTTACGACATTTTATAACCAACTATTAAAAGCAAAAAGTAAGCTTTATTTTAAGACTTCCTGAATTAAATTAGCTAAATATTTCATACTATTCTCAGCTTCTTCCACAGTATTTGCTTCATTTCCAACCTCAACCAAAGTGGCTAATTTCGTCACAGATTGATTATAGGTTCTATCATAAATTAATAATGGCTTAAATAATCCTGGATACCTCTCATCTGCCTTCTTTTGTATGGCAATAGCCCAATTCAAATTCTCTTCCCATCCTTCATGCCCAATAGCAATTACAAACCTCAAATTAGCTACTTTTTGTCCTTCTATCTCAACCCAATTTTCACTTCTGCTATTTTCCTGATAAGCATCTCTATGGATATCAAAAACAATATCAACTTTTCCCTCTCTTTGTTTTAATTCCTCTTCTATTGTATTTTGTGACCTAGTATAGGCACCATTAATCCCTTCTATATCATGATATTGTTGCAAATGTTTAACTTTAAACCCTTGCTTTTCCAAAGATTGCCTTAATGCTTTCCCTACTTTTAAAACATTATAATTCTCGTTTAACGTTTTACTTTTTTCTAGATCTATGTATTCTCCTTCTGCTGCTACATAAGCTTCTGTGGTATGGGTATGATAAATTATGATTTCCTCTTTGTTGTTCGTTTCTATTTTTTTATCTTTATTCAAGTACTGTTTGATATCTATTTTAGTTGTATTCTGAATAGGAATTCCATAAAAATATCTATCATAAGAAGTAATGGCTTGTTGGTAATTTTCCATTAATATTTGATGGTCTTTTTCTTCTTCTATTTTTCCATATTTATTTTGTATTGCATTTTCTAATTGTTCTTTTGTCGTTTCGAATTTGTCTAAGTTTATTTTAGCTAATTTTACAATCTATGGATACATTTTTGGTTCTTTTTGATATTCTAATATCTGTATCAAATTGTTGATGTCTATACTCTTTTCTATTATTTTACGTGTGTTGTAATTACACAAATTAGGATAATCTAGCATTCTCTCATAGTATTTTTGTACGAATTCTTCTAACTTTTCATTTTGTCCACTTTCTACATAAGCTTTTATCTTTTTTATTTCATAAGCATTTGTTTTAGATGTATCTCTTTCATATTTTATCGCTTCTTCACAAGCTTTTGCCAAATCGGCATCTAAGTTTCTATGTTCTTCTGAATTGATATATAGTCCTATTTTTGCGTTTTCTATTTCATTAATTAAAAGCTCTTTTTGATATATTTGAGGATGACACCATAGAAAAATACTAATACATGGTATAACTATTATTACGGTATTTAACCAACTTCCTACTTTATTTTCATTGTTCTTGGCTGCTATCATTCCTAAACCAAAAAATAAAAGTAATTTCATGCTAGAAAAGTACATATCTGAATCCATGGCAGAATGTAACAACAAAGCTAACAGTGCGAATTGTATTCCTTGTACATTTTGCTTTTTTGACTTTCCTACTAAAAATACGATTCCTAATAAACTTAAGATGCCAAGCAAACCAAAATCCAACCATATTTGTACAAAATAGCTATGGGTATCTTTTGTTGTATAGCCATATCCCTGTACTTCTTCATATTTGTATTGCCACGCTTCTGCTCCCATTCCAGTTAATGGATGCCTACTAATTAATTTAAAGCCATCTTCTATAAATTGAAATCTTTCTTGTGCTGTTTTATATTGAAGTCTAATGTCTTGTATTTTTTCTACTAGTTTTGTTGGTAAATGTTGATATTCTAAGACAATCTCTTCTTCGTTTATCATAAGTCTATGAAGGATCCATTGTTTTTTGCTATATTGATATTTGGATTTAAATTCTAGTTTGATTTCTCTTGTGTTTTCTGTTGTTTTTACCTCAATTTTCTTCTGTCCTGTAAAATTGCCAAATGTTTCTTCTTGGTTTGTTATTTCTCTATTTTTTTCATCTCTTTGAATGATATTGATCGAAAAGCTGTCTTCCTCTTCTTCTATTAAGTCTATTTTTGCTTCCATATCAAAACAAAATTGATAGGTTTGATTGGGTTCTACTTTTTTGATAATTTTTGAATTGTAATTTTTAGCTACTTCTTCTGAAAATACTACCATTTCTTTTGTTTTTTGTAATTCTACTTTTATACATAATCCTATTATTACAACTGCTATTCCCCCTATTATCAATATCGTTCTTGTTTTTATTTTTTCAATATATTGTGTTATTTTGCTGTTTACTATCTGAAATAATATAGCAATTCCTAAGCAAAACATGCTTTCTAATAAAATTCCAAAATAATTTTCCTGTGCTACTAATTTTTGAAAATAGTAACTGTAAAAAAAAGCGATGATAACAGAAACTATTGTATTCTGAAGAATATAAATGTTTTTGCTTTTTTCTTTTATCCTAACCATATAAATTACTAACAGGAACAAAAAAATCAAAAACATAAGTTTAGAATAGGTTAATACTAGTCCTACTAGTAAAATCGTATTGATTGTACTATACAAAATTTTTAAACTTTCTTTGCTGACATTTATCATTTGGTTTAAACTTAAAAAATAAGAAAATACAATTAGCCCTGCAAATGCATTTGGATTTCCAAAAATTGAAACTAATCTATTTTCTCCATTTGTAATTTCTCCTACTTTAAAAAGTTCGAAAATTTTGTTAGTTGTAAGATTTTCGATTCCTAAGGCGATTAAAATGATGGTTAAAAAAATAATACTGTTTATTAATAGTAGTGTATTTTTTTCTTCTTTCTGACTTGTTTCTCTTACTAAAATGTATAGCCAAAATAGTGTGATATAATTTAGGCAACTTATTACTGTGGCATGTAAGCTGATATAGGTGTTGAATATTAATGGAATAAACGTAGATAATACCAATAATACTACTGCTATATCTATTTTGGATTGTATGATTTTTATTGGATTTTTTTGTACCATACGTATGATAAAATATGCTATTATGATAATATTAATAGCAATTTGTATTTTTTCATATGTTGTTACATTTCTAACAGATAACATAGATGCTATTAATATTAAAATTAATAGCATCTTGTCAATTGATTTGATTCTTTTTTTCATCTTTTACTCTTTCTATTTACCTAAATAATTAATGTTGTTAATGTAGTCTGCCGTTCCCTCCGAATAAGAAGTATAGATATTCCATAATTCGTAAAGCTCCGTGAAGTCTTCCGCTCCATCTTTTCCTTCAACATTGATAACTGCTGTTTTTTGCCATCCACGAAAAGGGGATCCCCCAATTCTCTCCACACTTCCCGGAATCGTAATTTCGGTCACCTTGTTGCAACACCAAAAAACATTTCCTGATATCTCAGTTAATCCTTTTGGCAAATTTATTTTTTCTACATCTTCAAATATAATATCCTTTGAGTAGTTGTTAGATTTTAACACAAGTAATGTATCTGGATAGACAATTTCTTTTACCCCTTGCACAATATAATATTCTACTACTTCGCTTATAATATTATCACCAAATCCTACTTTGGTTACTTTTTTTCCTTGTATTTGTGCTGGAATTACTAATGTTTTTATGTCTAGCTTTATAGCTCTTTCCTCATGGCCGTATTCCCCTAATGACTCTGTTCGTTCATACGCCATTTTGTCAAAATTCAAACCGATGATTTCTACTTCATTATTTTCGTTGATTCTATAATTAAACCAACTTTCTTCTACTTCTTCTGCTTCATTTGTTTTCGTTGTAAAAACCAAGCCAATTTGTTTTTCTTCTTTTTTGTCAGACAGATAATGCAAATTTCCATTTAAGATATAGTAAACATCTCCTGTTTCTAAATTTCCTTTTCCTGTACTTAGATTTGGTACTAATTTCTCAGCTTCTACGACATATTTTATTTCTGCTTCACTTGCTAAAGCTAATCCATCATTCGTTGAGGCTTGCTTTCCTCTTTCGGCTACGTCTGGTTCTTTTATGATTTTTTCTGCTTTTAAGTATTCTATTTCTGTTTGTTTATTTTCAATGTCTAAGGATTTTTCATATAATTTCATTCGCAATTGTTCTAAAACACTTGCATGCTCTGTTTCGATTTTGGCATTACTTCCTTTTATTAAAATTCCATTTTCTCCTGTTAATGTACTGACACTTACTGCTGCTAAAATCAATAATACGATGATTGTGATGACTAAGGCTATTAATGTAATTCCTTTTTCTTGTTTCATAATTTTCCCTACTTTCTTTTGTTTTTTCTTAGCTGTATTCTATCAAATAAAGAATATTACGTCAATAGTTGTTATCCATCTTTTTAAAATTTCTATTTACCTAAATAATTAACATTTAATACGTCATCCTGTCTATACTCCAGTCTATTCCAATATATATCTATTTGCTCAAAATCCTCTTTTCCATCTTTTCCTTCTACATTGATGACTGCTGTTTTTTGCCATTTCATAAAAGGTGAGCCTGTAATTTTCTTCACACTTGATGGAATGGTAATTTGTGTTACTTTGTTGCAACACAAAAAAATCTTCCCTGCTATTTCGTTTAATCCTTTTGGCAAATTTATTTTTTCTACATCTACAAATGCAATGTTAGCTGCGCGCTCCATCCCTGCCAGTACTTGTAATGTATCTGGATAAATAATTTCTTTTACACCTTGAACAATAAAAACTTCTACTTCTTCACTTATAATATTATCATAAAATCCTACTTTTGTTACTTTTTTTCCTTGTATTTGTGCTGGAATTACTAATGTTTCTATCTTTAATTTTATAGCTCTTTCCTCTTTACCATCATATACAAAAGATGTTGTTTTTTCATACTCCATTTTGTCAAAATTCAAGCCGATGATTTCTACTTCATTATTTTCGTTGATTCTATAATTAAACCAACTTTCGTCTGCTTCTTCTGTTCCATTTGTTTTCGTTGCAAAAACCAAGCCAATTTGTTTTTCTTCTTTTTTGTCAGACAGATAATGCAAATTTCCATTTAAGATATAGTAAACATCTCCTGTTTCTAAATTTCCTTTTCCTGTACTTAGATTTGGTACTAATTTCTCAGCTTCTACGACATATTTTATTTCTGCTTCACTTGCTAAAGCTAATCCATCATTCGTTGAGGCTTGCTTTCCTCTTTCGGCTACGTCTGGTTCTTTTATGATTTTTTCTGCTTTTAAGTATTCTATTTCTGTTTGTTTATTTTCAATGTCTAAGGATTTTTCATATAATTTCATTCGCAATTGTTCTAAAACACTTGCATGCTCTGTTTCGATTTTAGCATTACTTCCTTTTATTAAGATTCCATTTTCTCCTGTTAATGTGCTAATGCTTACTGCTGCTAAAATCAATAATACGATGATTGTAATGACTAAGGCTATTAATGTAATTCCTTTTTCTTGTTTCATTATTTTCCCTACTTTCTTTTGTTTTTTCTTAGCTGTATTCTATTAAACAAAGAAAGTTACGTCAACAGATTGTTGCCTATCTTTTTATAAAAAATAAATTTAAAATTTTGTAACACATTTTTCCAAATCTCATATGATATATCATACAAAGGAAAACAACAAAAGAAAAAAATAAACTTAAAACATATTCTATATATGGAAGGGGGTCTAGACTATGCCAGAAAGTAGAGGATGCGGTGGATTCGGATTTGGTGATGATTGTTGCTGGATTATAATCCTAATATTATTAATCTGTTGTTGTTGCGGTGGTAACAGAGGAGGATGTTGCTAATTAAATCTTAGCGGCTCTTTCAAAAAGCGTGTAAGTTAAAACTTACACGCTTTTCCTATTCAAGTCCACACAAAATTCTCATCCTTCTTATTTCTTCATTGATTTTATCTATCTCTATTCCCTTCACTTCTGTTTCCTCAAACAGTCCATATTTTTCCTTTATCTTAACAATCCTTCTGACACTTCGGTTAATTCTTGCCTCTTTTAGCTTTCCTAATTCTACTTGCTTCATCACCGTTTCAATTGCTTTTCTTTCTTCCTCTTGATGTAAACGAAATACAACCACATCATTTCCTGCTTCAAAAGCTTTTCTTACTGAAAATTCTGCACCATACCAAAGACGAATTGCCCTCATCTTTAAGTCATCTGTTACAATCAAACCATTGTATCGATATTTTTTTCTTACATATTTTGTAATAAACCTTTTGGATAGGGATGCTGGAAAAATACCTGTTACATTTCGAATTAAAAGATGTCCAATTAAAATGGCTTCTGCCCCATTTTTAATCGCTTGCTTGAAAGGATACATATCTTCTTTTTCTAAGTATTCCATTCTTTCTTTAATCATGGGTAAGAAAAAATGTGAATCTTTTTTGGTCGCTCCATGTCCTGGAAAATGTTTAATTACCGATAGTATTCCTTGTTCTTGTAACTTCTTCATAAAAGCAATTCCAAATTGGGCTACTTCTTCTTTTTTCTCACCATAACATCTATCGCCAATGGCATGATTATCTTTAAATCGTTTAATATCCAATACAGGAGCAAAATTAACGTGATAGCCAGATTGTTTCAACATTTCTCCTATGATTTCAGCCGACTTTTCTACCGCCTCTATTCCACCTTTTGTAGCAATTTTATTGGCAGCAGGCAAATTTAAAATTTCTTTTGGCATTCGATTTACTCTTCCACCCTCTTGGTCAATGGCTATCCATAACGGTATTTTATTTTCTTTATTCAAGTCTTTTAATTGCTTAATTAATACTAACATCTCTTCATAGGTATTAAAATTTTTACGATATAAAATAATGCCTCCAATTTTATATTTGGTTATCATTAATTTAACTCTTTCTGTAATACAATTCGTATCCATGCCAATCATAAGCATTTGTCCTACTTTTTCTTGTATTGACAGCTCATTTACATTCATATTAAATCTCTTTTCTATTTAAATCTTTTCCCTTTATGCTTTCCCTTCCTTCTGTTATTTTGATAACGACTGCTCTCATCAAAATCAAATTCAAGATTAACGCTAGATGTATAGCCATTTAAGAATTCTTCCTTCACTTTATCTTTTGACATTCTTTCAAAGTCTTCTTCTCTTTCTTCTCCTGCTTTTTCCTCTTGAAAAGCTTTTTCTATTTCTTGAAATTCTCGCTTTCTAGGCTCGTTTTTTTTTGGTTTCCCTAAATCCTCGTCCTCTTCCTTAAATCGTCTTCCTCTCATCGCTCTTGGAACCTCTTCTTGATACGATTCTTCTCTAAATGCTTTTGGTACTTCATTTTCTTCTTCGTAATTATTATCGTTATCATTGCTACTTCCATAGAAACCTCCTGCATATTCTCTCTCTAATTTTTGATTTCTTCTATGTACAAGAATCACACCAATGGCAATTACTACCACAACTACCATTGCCCCAACCGTTCCCATTGTAATTATTTGTTGTCTTTGCTTCTTTTCCTTTTCTTCTCTGGCAATGGCTTCTTCATCTACTAAGCTTTTATTTACTTTAATTTGGTAGGTTGCTATATTATTTCCATTAGTTTCTGAAACTAAAATAGTAACAAAATTTTCTCCCTCTTGTAAGTTATCATTTCCTACGACTTCTACTTCATATTTTTCATCTGTTGGGGTTGCTTCTACTTCTAGCTTTGTACTATCACCAATGTACTTTACGGTATATTCATACACATTTGTTTTAAATTCTGGTGATAATTTCAAACTTCCGATTGTCAATTTTTCTAGTCCATTTCCCACCTCTTCGTTTGTTTGTGCATCTCCTTTTTCTTCTTCGTTTTTTCGAATAACATTTATTGTATAAGTTTTAGTCGTTCCATCTTCTGCGGTTACTACCACATCAAATTTGTTTTTACCTTTTTCTAACGTCTTGCTTCCCGTTCCTGTTACTTTGGCTTTTTCGTCTTGAGCAGAAGCATAAACCTCCACTTTTTCAGTATCTTCTGGAACTTCTACTTCATAAGAAGTAGTTCCATATTTAAAGCCTGTAAAATCATGTGGTCTAATCCCTAGATTTCCTAAATTAGCATTACTAGACTTTTCAGCTGGCTTATTAACGCTATTCGTATTACTACTATTGTTTTGTCCACTCGTATTGGACGATGTATTGGTTTGATTTGCTTTATTCGTTTCATTTGCTGCTTCACTTTGAATCGTTAACGCTCCTATCAGAATGCTAATACCTACTAGCATTGTTATAATTATTTTTTTCATCTTACTTTTTCCTCCTAAGTTTTCCTTATATCTTCCTCATTTTATCATTTGTCATTTTTTTCGTCAACTAATTTTTTTCTTATTTCTACAAAATATTTATTTTTTGTGATACAATAGATACGAAAAAGGAATTAGGGGACATTCCTTAAAATCCCTGCAAAGGAGTTTAGTTATGATAGAATTACTTTCACCAGTTGGTGATTTTGAATGTTTAAAAGCTGCCGTGCAAAACGGTGCAGATAGTGTTTATTTCGGTTCTGAT
The DNA here is from genome assembly GCA_947573965.1 of uncultured Clostridium sp. Lineage (GTDB taxonomy): Bacteria > Bacillota > Clostridia > TANB77 > CAG-508 > CAG-269. The sequence goes on along the minus strand of CANPHV010000020.1, from coordinate 5,976 downwards.
ACTTTTAGTGCAAGAGCCTTTGCTCACAATTTTGGCACAGAGGAACTAAAAAAAGCAATCCACTATGCTAAAATTCGTGGTGTTAAAACGAATTTAACTTTAAATACCTTAATTAAAGATGAAGAATTTGAAAGAGCCTTGCAGTTAGCAACCTCTGCCTATGAGTCTGGCATTGATGCTATTATTGTACAAGATTTTGGACTAGCTACTAAATTAATAGAAACTTTTCCAGATTTGCCTATCCATGCTAGCACTCAAATGACAGTCCATAATTTGAATGGTGCTTTAGAACTACAGGAACTTGGCTTTAAAAGGGTCGTTTTAGCTCGAGAGCTTTCTATGAATGAAATTGATTATATTTGTAAAAATACTCAAATTGAAATTGAATGCTTTGCTCATGGTGCTTTATGTATTTCCTATTCTGGACAATGCTTATTTTCTAGTATGCTTGGTGGTCGCTCTGGCAATCGTGGAAAATGTGCCCAGCCTTGCCGACTTGCTTTTTCTTTATTAGAAGATGATAAAAAAATCAATGAAGGTCACTTGCTTAGCACACGAGATTTATGCAGTTTAGACTACATTCCTATGTTTATTGAATCTGGTGTAAAAAGCTTAAAAATAGAAGGAAGAATGAAATCTCCTGAATATGTGGCTATTGTTACTCGAATTTATAAAAAATATATCAATTTAGCCCTATCCAAAGAACCTTATGTTGTTGATAAAGCTGACCGAAAGCTTTTAATGCAAGTGTTTAATCGCGGCATGTCTTCTTCTGGACATTTGGACAATGAACCAAATAAAAATTTAGTTTTTAAAGAAAAACCAAATAATATGGGGCTTTTATTAGGAACGGTTCAAAACTTCAATAAAAATAAAGGTTTAATTACTGTGAAATTAAAAGAGCCTATTCAAATTGGTGATACCATTTCTTTAGAAAATGAAACTGGTGTTTATACGATTTCTGAATTAATGGAAAAACACAAAAACATTACAGAAACTAAAGTAGGTCAAACCGTTACTCTAGGAAGAATGAAAGGGAATATTTCTTGTAACGACAAAATTTATAAAATGTCTTCTAAAGCTTTATCTACTTTTGCCAAAGAAAGCTATCGAAAAGAAGTAAAACAAATTCCTTTAAATGCTAAGGTAACCATTCAAAAAAATAGTCCTATTGCAATACAAATTACCCCTGCTAATTCTAACAGCGCTTTATACAAAGATTTAAAGCTCAACTATGAATTAGACGAAATGCCAATAGAAGCAAAAAACAAACCATTGGACAAGGAAACCGTTATTCGTCAAATTGCAAAAACCGCTTCTACCCCTTATCAATTTAAAAATATAACGGTTGCTTTAGACGATAATGTATTTATTCCTAAGCTTAGTATTTTAAACGAACTTCGAAGAACAGCTTTAGAACAAGTAGAAAGTTATGCTATTTCACAATGTTCTCGTAAACCTAAAAAAGCATCAACTTCTTCCCAACAACAAGCTTCTTATACCCTAAAAGAAAATGTACTTTCTGATATGAGAGCCGTTGTCAAAAATAATACTAACCTAGCCAAAATACAAACCCCTAAAATTTCCGTTTTACTAAATGACTTAAACCTTGCTTTTAATTATTCACTTTTAAGTGATAGCATCGATAATATTTATATCCCTTTAAAATTTTTTACAAGCAAAAAATATGAGCCTATCTTAAAACCTTTGAGTAAAAAATTTAATACTTACATTTATATGCCAACCATTACAAAAGGAAACTACAAAAATCTATTTTATGCTAATGCAGAAGCTTCTGTTAAAAATTATGACATTAAGGGATTTATCATTTCAAACATCTGTAACATCCGACTTTTAAATGAATTATTTACCGATTTAGATAAATACTTTAAACTAGTCACAAATTACACATTCAATGTATTCAACTCTCATACAGTTTTGACTTTAAAAAAGCTTGGCATTAGTCGTTTTACCATTTCTCCTGAACTAGAGAAAAAAACAATTCAAGCTTTGTGTGACTACAATTATTTAGAAAAAGAAATGATTGTTTATGGAAGAATTCCTTTAATAAACATGAATTATTGTTTACTTGGAGAAACCGATAAATGTTATCCTAACTGCAAAGCTCGTTGCCAAAATGAACATAGCTATTATTTAAAAGACCGTTTAAACATGAACTTTCCAATACTCCCAGACAATATCCAAACCGTTACCACTTTATTCAATAGCAAAATAACCTCTATTTCTCCGCAAGACTTTGCCATCAATTTTGCTAGGATTGACATTTTAGATGAAACCATTTCTGAAATTAATCATATCGTAGATACCGTTAAATCTGGAAACCGCTTAGAAGGAAAAGAATATACAAACGGAAATTTGAATCGAGAAATTTAAAATGTCCTATTAGGGACGGTTCTTTTCCGACATTTTTCACAAATAGAAATCAAAGGGATTTTAAACAAAATCCCTTTTTTATTCTTTGCTAAAATGCTTGAAAACTCCCTCTAATCCCTTTATTCTAAATTTGTTTACTACTCAAATCAATCATTAAATCCATATTATCATCCTTTGCTGCTTTATTTCTTCGAATAACACCACACTTCTTACAACGAAAAACAATGACATATCCTTTTTTATTATCTATTTCTAAACTAATTGGCTCTAAATCACCATGACACTCTTCTTCTCTATCTCCTGGATTTTTATCTATATGCTTCGAATGCAAACAGTATGGGCAATGATTTCTACAAGAATACCCTAATTTAGAAACTTTTTTTCCACAGTTTTCACATATAAATTCTTCATCTCGTTCGATAAAATTTCTTGATTTCATGTTTTCTCCTATTCGTTATATTTTTATCCTGCCTTATTTGCAAAAATAGTCTAATATTTCAATAATTCCATTTTCGTCAACACTCTTTTGGCTAATCTTAAAATGGTTTGCGTCTTTCGTTTGCACCAATTCTTTTAATTTGTCACTTGCATTTTGCATAGCTGCACCATATCCACACATTTTAATAAATTGCCAGTCGCTTGTACTATCTCCAACTGCTAATATATTCTCCAATGGTACCTTAATATTTTTTGAAATTTCAATCGCACCTTCTTGCTTTGATATTCCAGGTGCAGTAATAATTCCAAACTTTAAAGGATTAGCTACTGGATGTATTCCCCAACTCAAGGTCAACCCTGTATTTAATTCCTCAAACATTTTCTCAACTCTAACCTGATCGTTTTCATCTAGTGCTATTGGCATTATCTTGGTTATATCATACTTTACGCTCTCCTCAACTATATTACTTAGCCTAACAGCATCTTTTTGTAAAATATGTCTATGTTGAGGTGTTATCTTGTTTTCTTGGTCTTTTTGTATATAATAATCATCCACTGTATAAAACTCTGTATAAACATTATTTTCAATATATAAGTTCAATACTTGTTTTGCTAATTCTTTATCTAGGATATGTCGCTTCACAATAGAATGATTGATAGGATTGATAATAACACTACCACCATCTGTAATATGATAGTTATCCAATCCGGCCTCTTTAATAATGTTTCCTATTGAAAAATGTGGCTTTGCCGTACATAAGCTAATTGGATTTCCTTTTTCTCTCAACTCTTTTAACTTATGAATAACCTCACTATGTGGATTGGGAGAATTAAACCCAATTTTTTCTCCAACAATTACCCCATCAACGTCTAAAATAATTCCTTTGACCTCTTTCATTTTTCCTCCTCTTCAATAAACCTTTTGAAGATATGTCCCTTTTGCACAAAATGTCGGAAAAGAACCGTCCCCAATAAGACATTTAATACTTAAAGTTTCCTCCTCCTAAAAATTCTTTTAGTAAAGAATTCGTAGGAACATATTCTGCTGGTATTGTTTCAAAATATTTTAGCATATCAATTAGTCTTTGTGCCTCTGCATATTCTGCTTCCTCTTGTTTGATTTCTTTTAACAATGGTAGCACAACACCTTTTAATACATTTAATTCATAGATTAAAGAAGTGTTGAAAATGCTATTGGCTTCTTCTTGATAAGGAAAGATATTCTTTTCTTCTCCATTGTTGACACTATGCCAGGTTGCTATGGTATGTTTAGCATCATAACCTCTGAATTGATAATCTCTTACAATTCTTCTTACTAATCTGGTATCTGTTGTTGATATTCGGTTGTATCGGTCCATGTTCAAGACAGTTAAAGCACTAATATAAATTTTGTATTTTTGGTCTTTCGCTATTTTGCTAGTCAATTTATCATTTAAGCAATGAATTCCCTCTATTACTAAAACTTGGTCTGGTTCTAATTTTAGTTTTCTACCATTGTATCGTTTAGTACCTTCATGGAAATCAAATTCTGGCATTTCTACTTCTTCTCCATTTAATAATTTTGTTAAATGGTCATTGAATAGTTCTAAATCGATTGCCTCAATGCATTCAAAATCATAATTTCCTTTTTCATCTCTTGGGGTATCTTTTCTTTCCACAAAATAGTTGTCTACGGAAATGGTTATTGGTTTAATTCGATTAATTCTTAATTGAATTCCTAATCTTTGAGCAAATGTTGTCTTTCCTGAAGAGGATGGTCCTGCAATTAGTATCATTTTTACGTTTCTATTTTGGGCTATTTTATCTGCTATATTGGCGATTTTCTTTTCGTGCAAAGCTTCGTCTAACATAATAATATCTTTAATGATGTCTTGTTCAATTGCCATATTCAATTTATAGACTGTGTTGACGTCTAATATTTTATGAATATCATCATATTCGTTTAACGCCCATGATAGTTTTTTGGTTTGAATTAATTTCGGCAATTGCTCTGGTTTGTCTGAACTTGGATATCTTACTAAAAATCCATCTTCGTATTTGATGATTTCAAATATTTTTGTTACGCCTGTTCGATTGGCAATTGTTCCATAACAATAATTATAATAGTCTTCACAGTAATACATGTAAATTTCTTGGTTATCTTCTAAATCTAATTGCAATCTTCCTTTTGATACGTCATTTTTTTGGTAGAATTCTTCGGCTTGCTCACGTGTCATAATGACTTGTTTTATTGGTAAGTCTTTTTGCGCAATTTCATGCATTTGGTCATTCAATTTTTGCGCTAATTCTTCTGTAATTTCTGTGTTTTCAATTTCACAAAACATAGAGTTTGGTAATTGATAATTTACAATTATTTTTTTATCGGGACAAACTTCTTCTACTGCTTTTCCTAACATATAAATGATGGTTCTTCGATACATTTTGGTTCCTTCTTTAGAAGCGATATCAATTAATTTTACTTCTCCATCTGTACTAATTTCGTATCCCAAATTCACATATTCATTGTTAAAAATTGCTCCAATTACTGGATGCTCTGATTTTTGTATTTCTTCCTTTAATAATTCTTGTATGGTTGTTTTTTCTTCTACTTCCATACTTTTATCTTGATATTGTATTTTCATAACTTTTTCCTCCATTTTAAAATCATGGTTATTGTATCGTAAAAAATTTTATAAGTCAACTTGTTATATTTTTTAAGTTTCGACTGTATGTGTCAAGTAAATGTAGGCAATTTTTTTATCTTTTTTATAATCCTTCAATATCAATTGCTTTAACACTTTTATATTTTTCTAAGTTCATTTAATAAAACCAATTAAAATATTGCTTTTAATTCGCTTATTCCTTGATATTTTAATATTTCTTTCACTAATTTATTTTCTGTGTGTGCTATATGCACTCCTATTGATTCTTTTGGCGATGTTTCTGCTGCTAAAAAGCTATCTTTTAGTACTTTATTCTTTTTTACTGTTTCTTCTATTTCTTTTATCCAGTCTTCTACACTCGTATCTATTGGTATTGGCGTTTCTATATCCTCTAAACTGAATTTTTCACTTAGTACGCATACCTTTGATAACGCATTTGCTCCATGCTCACTAAATGCTTTTCTTCCACTACAAAACCTTTTCTTTAATTTACTAAATATTT